>JADKZZ010000061.1 GCA_020848475.1 Chitinophagales bacterium
TGTCGCAATCCTAAATGGTGTAATGTTGCTTCTACTATTATCACTGCACCATCTACAATTAATCCAAAATCGATTGCGCCTAAACTCATTAGATTAGCGCTAATGCCAAATAGTTTCATTAAACTTAGTGCAAATAACATTGATAGAGGAATAGCTGAAGCTACGATTAAACCAGCGCGAAAATTGCCTAAAAATAATACCAATACGAAGATGACAATTAGTGCACCTTCTATTAAGTTTTTTTCAACTGTGGCAATCGTTCTTTTGATTAAGTCTGTTCTGTCTAAATAGGCTTCAATGATAACATCTGCTGGCAATGCTTTTTGTATCACTATCATTTTTTCTTTTATGCGTTGTACTACTTCATTGCTGTTTTCACCTTTTAACATCATGACAACGCCTCCGACAGCATCTACTTCGCCATTATAAGTAAGTGCGCCATATCGTATTGCGTTTCCGAATTGTACTTTTGCCACATCTTTAATAAAAACAGGTACACTATTAGCATTACTTTTAACAACAATATTTTCTACATCTTCAAGCGAAGTAACTAAGCCAATTCCTCTTATAAAATAGGCATTGGGTTTCTTATCGATGTATGCGCCGCCTGTGTTTTGGTTATTTTTTTCGAGCGCATTAAATACATCTGGAATTGTGATGCCCATTGCTTGCAAGCGAAATGGATTAATAGATACTTCGTATTGTTTAAGCTTACCACCAAAGCTATTCACCTCTGCAACACCTTTGGTGCCGTTTAGTTGGCGCGCTACAATCCAATCTTGCATTGTACGTAAATCCATGGTAGAATACTTTTGTTCACTTCCTTTTTTTGGATGTAAAACGTACTGATATATTTCACCTAATCCAGTGCTCACAGGTGCTAATTCAGGTTTGCCAATGCCATTTGGAATTTTTTCCTCAGCCTCTTTTAATCTTTCATTGATTAATTGGCGTGCGAAATAAATATCGACATCTTCGTCGAAAACCACTGTAATTACTGACAATCCGAACCTTGAAATACTTCTTGACTCAATAATATCTGGCAAATTAGCGATACTTTGCTCAATCGGAAATGTGACTAACTGTTCCACTTCTTGGCCTGCCAAAGTAGGACATAGTGTAATAATCTGTACTTGATTATTCGTGATATCAGGTACTGCATCTATTGGTAATTTGCTAGCACTCCAAATGCCCCAAACTATCAATAGCATGGTCATTACTGCAACAACAAACTTATTTTTAATACTAAAATAAATGATCTTATCTAACATAAATAAAATTTAATAATCGAAATAAATGTCATTCCTTCTACAGGAATTGACAGGAGATATTATTGCGTGTAGCAATATTTTCGTCGATTAAGAAATCTTAGGTGGTTGCCAGATATTGGCATTAAATTGTGAGATAAAAGTTTGATTTACGATAACTTTATATTCTTCGATTACGGCCGTTTTAATTTTGTTTTGTGGCGTAATATAATTGAATTTATTGACTACATGTTGACCGCAACAAGCACAAATACAAAATGGTGTGCAGTTTTCCTTCTCGTGTGTATGTTTACTATGTGAGCTCTCCTTAGTGTATATTTCATTACATTCTAACTCATCAGCGCAAGGCGCAAATGAAAGTGCTAGAACATACATACTGAATAGAATAGTAAATAATTTCACGATGTAAAGTTAATTAATTTCAATAAATCATGTGTAGTATTTTTCAATTCTTTGTAGAAATTCCAGCACCTTGTTTAATTTCTTCTACCACATTCGGGTCTAATAAGGTGGTGGTATCACCTAAATTACTGATATCTCCTTCTGCTATTTTTCGTAGTATTCGTCGCATAATTTTACCACTTCTCGTTTTAGGCAATCCTGATACGATTTGAATTTTATCTGGTTTTGCAATGGGTGAGATAATTTTGCTTACAATATTTCTAATCTCGTTTTCAAATGCTGCTCTATTTAATAATTGCAAGCTATTGTCAATACCAGCACCTTCTTCAAACGGTGCATCTGTATCTACGACACCTTGATCTATACTTTGTTTATCAACGATCACAAAAGCATAAATACCTTGTCCTTTAATATCGTGTGGATATGCTACCACAGCACTTTCTATTACATTAGGATGTTCATTTATAGCGTTTTCCACTTCTGCTGTTCCTAATCGATGGCCACTGACATTCATCACATCATCGACTCTGCCAATAATTCGATAATAGCCATCGGCATCACGACGGCAGCCATCACCAGTAAAATATAAATTATCAAACGAAGCAAAATAAGCTTGTCGGCAACGCTCATGATCGCCGTAAGTAGTGCGTATAATACCAGGCCAAGGAAATTGCATACACAAGAATCCTTCAATATCATTTCCTTGAAGGATAGAACCTTGTGCATCTACCAATACAGGTTGTACACCTGGCAAAGGAAGTGTCGCATAAGTTGGTTTTGTTGGCGTTATAAATGCCAATGGCGAAATTAAAATACCAGCAGTTTCTGTTTGCCACCATGTATCCACTAATGGACATTTTTCTTTTCCTATATGGTGATGATACCAATGCCATGCTTCTTCATTTATAGGCTCACCAACGGAACCAATTACTCTAAGTGTATCTAATTTATAAGGCGTAACAAATTCAATTCCGTTTGCCATTAGAGAACGAATCGCCGTTGGTGCGGTATAGAATTTTGTTACTTTTAGCTTATCGATTGTTGCCCAAAATCTTCCAGCATCAGGATATGTCGGAATGCCTTCAAACATTACGGTTGTAGCACCATTTAGTAAAGGTCCATAAACAATATAAGAATGACCTGTAATCCAACCGATATCTGCGGTACACCAAAAAATATCATCTTCTTCATATTGAAATACATTTAAAAATGTGTAGTAAGTGTACACCATATATCCAGCTTGTGTATGAACGACGCCTTTGGGTTTTCCAGTACTGCCTGATGTGTATAAAATGAACAATGGATCTTCGCTGTCCATTTCTACAGCATCAAAATGTGTTGCTGCCTTTTGCATTTCACTATGCCACCATACATCTCTGCCAATTTGCATATCAATTTTTTGATGTGTGCGTTGATAAACAATTACTTTTTCGATTGATGGTGTTGATGCTAATGCTTCATCACAAATTTCTTTTAAGTTAATAGTTTTATTTCCGCGATATAATCCATCTGCTGTTAGTAATAATTTACATGATGCATCATTAATTCTATCCGCAATGGATTTGGAGGAAAATCCTGCGAAAACAACGGAATGAATAGCACCAATGCGCGCACAAGCTAAAACTGCGATTGCCAGCTCAGGAATCATTGGCATATACAAACAAATGCGATCACCTTTTACAACACCATTATTCTGAAGTACGTTCGACAATCGACAAACTTCTGCATGCAATTCATTATAGGTAAGTGTTCTGTTGGCTTCATTTACATCATTACTTTCCCAAATTATCGCTGGTTTATTTCCATTTTTTTCGAGATGCCTATCTAAGCAATTTTCTGTAATATTCAATTTGCCATTCAAAAACCATTTTACATCAGGTGTTTTAAAATTCCATTCTAAAGTTTTATTCCATTTTTGCTTCCATACAAATGAATCTGCAATTTCATTCCAAAATTGTTCAGGTTCATTTACGCTATATTGATACGTTTTTTGATATTGATCAAATGATGTGATTTTATGTTGCATGTTTATATTATTAGTTGTTCAATATGCTGTAATGTACTAATTTTTAACCTATTTTGACATTAAAAATCGTTAATTTCGTTCAATTAAAAACGAAGAAAGATGAAATATTTTGGATTGATATTAATTACCTTGATTACGCATACTGTGTACTCAAAAAAAGAAAAGAGTAAAAAATTAAATATACCATATCCGACTACAATAAAAACAAATCACACAGATGAATATTTTGGCACTATTGTAGAAGATCCTTACCAATGGTTGGAAGACGATACTTGCAAAGCAACTACAGATTGGGTAAGTATGCAAAA
>JADKZZ010000062.1 GCA_020848475.1 Chitinophagales bacterium
AATATTCGATAGCTGATTTTTTGTGTTTTGACATTGCTAAATGTAATGCCACGTATAGGTAACATTTTGCAGTAAATTTATCTAATTGACCAGCATATATCTTCTGTATCATTGGATCTTGTGTACAGGTTTGTATGAGTAAATTAATACGTGCAATTAAGGGTTCTTTTTTGATAACCAATACACTTCTTTCATCGTGATTTAGAATTGTATTGGTGATGGTGTTGCTGTAATAGATGGTATAGCGAGCAGCCAAGCGCAACCATAGGTCGTAATCTTCAGAGGCAGACAATGCTCGTGTTTCGTTAAAAGGATGTTGTAATGCTACGTCTCTTCTAAGAAAAACACCATTGCAACTTAGATAATTTCCATTTATTAAATCCTTATTGAAATTGGTGCCTTTGGCAATTTTTTGTTCTTTAATTACTTTATGATTAATGTCTTTGACATTATATGCCAAATAAATCATTTCAGGGCTGTTGTGCTTTTCTATTAGCTTAATAGCTTCCGATAGATGATAAGGATACAAATAATCATCGGAATCGAAAAAGGTGACATAATCGCCAGAGGCAAGCTGCGTACCTCTGTTTCTGGCAGCAGCACGCTCTTCATTTATTTTTTTATGATACTTTATCTTCGGATTATTAAAAGCCAGTACTACTTCTTCGGTATTATCTGTGCTTCCATCGTCAACTACAATAATTTCGAAATGCGGATAATCTTGCGCTAAAGCCGTTTTAATAGAGTCAACAATCAGACTAGCTCTGTTATATGTCGGCATAACTATTGAGAAAAATGGATACGCCTTATTATTGCTCATATAATTGCTCTAAATTTTTAATCATCAAATTTAAGGAAAAATAATTATCTAATTGATTTTTTGCATTTTGTTTCAAATGTTGACGTAAGCTATCATCATCTAATATGCGCAATACTGCATTTGCAATTTCTTGCGAATTTTTAAAATCGACCACTAATGCATTTTCCTCGTTTGTTATGAACTCTGGTGAAACACCTGAAAGCGTAAAAACAGACGGTGTGCTTGTTGCCAATGCTTCTACATATATTTGACCAAATGCTTCTACGTGTTGGTCAATGGGCACATGTACAAAAACATCAAAGAGTTTAAAAAGTGCAGCATTATCGTTCTCAAACTTTATCGTTGTATAGCTAGTTTCAGGCAACTCGCTTAATAGTGCGAGAATCTCTTTTTTATAATCGCCATTCGCATTAGCTAAAACTAAGTGAGCGTTTGGATATTTTTGTAAAATCGTTTTAAAAGCAGGTATTGTGTATTGTATGCCTTTCCAATAAGTAAAACGAGAAACTACACCAATAATTGGAGCTAATTTTTTTGGATTGTATTTATGCTGTACTGCAGCAATCCGCGCTTCGTCAACATGGTAAAAATCATTTAAGTCGAAGCCATGTCTGATGAGTGTAATTTTAGCCTCAGGAACATTTTCCCATTGCACCAAAATATTTTTTACATTGTTGCAAATAGCAATAATATGTGTAGAAAGTTTATTGATTATCCGATCGTACTTAATGCCATTTGGATGGAATTGATGATGGTAACTTGAATAATGTCTTGTGTAAATTCGCTTAGGAACTCTTGCTAGAAAGGCAGCTGTAATGCCGATGAGTCCACCTTCAAAAATGTGAGCATGCACGGCATCAGGTTTTGTTTTTCTTAAAACAGAATAAACCTGAAAAACACAACGTGGAATATCCTTTTTTGAGCGATATGAAATTACATGATATGTAATTTTTTGTTGAACACAATGAGATTCTATATGTGTATGCTGATTTCCAGAGATAAGTATAAACTCCAGCTGAAAACGTTGTGCATCTATATTGTCGATGATCCATTCAAATGCCGGAGCTTTGTCGATGCCAAATAAGATGTAGGTAATTTTGCGCTGCAAGCAGATTTTTAGCTCAAATATAAAGCATTTAATTCAGACATCATTTTTTCAAATCCAAAAATTTTTGCGACGTCATTTTTCGCTGTCAACACTATATTTTGTTTATATATATCATCTTTTAAAAACCTGTTGCAAGCACGTGCAATGTCATCAGCATTTTTATAATCTACAACGCTAGCATTATTCGAGTTTACATATTCGCACGCAATTCCGGAAAGCGTGCAAACAACAGGTACAGCTGCTGCCATTGCTTCAATATATACTTGACCAAAAGCTTCGTATTCTTTGTCGGTCGGAACGTGTACAAAAATATCAAAGCATTTATATAAAGTTTTGATGTCCTTTTCGTATTCAATTTCGATGTAGTTGTCAGCAGGAACTTGCTGTAATAACTTGCTAATGCGTGCCTTTTCTGGTCCATAGGCATTCGCAATAACAAGTATAGCTTGTTTGTGTTCTGTGATAATTTGTTTAAATGCTTCTATTGCATATTGCACACCTTTGCCTTCTTCATATCGCGACACCATGCCTATAATAGGAAAACCATTTAATTTATATTTTTCCTTCATCAATTGTATCTTGTTTGTGTTTGCTACTTCAAACTCAGCTAGTTGTATGCCGTGATAAATCAATGAGATTTTATGATCATGGAATTTTTCTTTCGTGCAAACGATATTTTCTACGTTTTTGCTAATAACAATAATATTCGTAGATAAATAATTGATAACATTGTCGAGATATACACCTTTTTTGAAATGATCATGATGAAAATTAGCATGATGCCGAGTGTGGATTCGCTTCTTTACACCAGCAAGTTTTGCTGCTGCCAAGCCAACTAAAGATGCATTTACTAAATGTGTATGTACGATAGTAGTTTTTTCTTTTTTAAATATTTTTCTGACCTGAAAGATGCCTTTAAAAAAATCTTTTTTGGAAATAATTTGCAATTGATAACAAACAAAACCCTTTTGTTGTAGAATAGATTTTAAAGTGTCAGTGGTATGATCTAAAAAGATAAAAGATAGATTAAAACGATTCTTGTCAATGGTATCAGCAATCCAAATATATTGATGATAGCCACCAATGCTACATAGTATATATGTAAGATTTATTTTTTTCATTTATGGTTTTTGCTACTTTGGTACCAAGCTTTAAAATAAACAATAGACGATAAAATACCAATAGTTTTAAAGGTTATAATATCAAATGCAGCACGATTTGGCAAGATGTCAAATAATTTTTTAAACAGAAAATTAAATGGAATAAAGCAGGTGTAAATAATTTGTTTTAGTCGGCTGTGTTTGGTTTCATTTTTTTTGTTTTCAAATTGCGACACATAACCTCGTCTATCTCTATCTAAAAATTCGTTGATGTCTAAACGGTCTTTTTGATTATGGAAACAAGTAATCGGTGTGTATAAAAAAATCGGTATGTTTGCTTCATTTAGTTTTTTAGAAAGTTCAATGTCTTCACCTTGAAACAAGATATTTTCGTTGTATTTCCCAATAGATTCAAACACAGATTTTCCAATTGCGAATGAGCCGCTTCCCATTGATGTAACTGGTACTAAGCTCGATGCGCTGTCCACTTTTATTTTTGAGCGACCTTCTAATGTGTGATAATTTGCATGCAAGAGATAACGCCCGATTTTTTCATTCCTCATTTTATCACAAAGTGATTTTGGATATTGCCAATTTAGATTTACACATTGTTTGTCGAAGAAATGTTGTTGATATAGTTGTGCTATGGCCTCAATGCTCTCGACACTAATCCACATATCATCATCAATAAAAAAGAAGATATCGTATTTAGCTTTCGATGCACCAAAGTTACGTGCAGCGCTTGCGCCTTTTTTGGGATTTTTATAAATACTTAATTTTTCATGTTGCATGTTAAATGGCAATTCTTGACCATCATTCACCACGATAATTTCAAACGGAATGTTTGTTTCTAGAGTAACAATTTTTTGTAGAGTTTCTTCTACAATTTCAAAACGATTATATGTCGGCAGTATAACACTAAGCATTTTTATTCCATAATTTTTTTAAAAATAAAGGCAAATATTTTATGCGTTTTCTCAGCTTGTACAGTTCATGTAAGTCTGCCTCCTGTAAGTATTTTTCATTGAGTAATAATCCTGTTTTTTTGGCTTCTTGATAATTGTTCTGCGCATACATAGTTCTAAAATGCAACAGTAAAAAATAATGTAAAGCACATTGCATTGTCGATGTATGTTGTTGGTGAATGTCTGAAAGACCATCTATGTAATTTACCCTAAAATTCTTATCCATTAAGCTTGCTTCTTCTAAATTGTTCATATAGGCAAGTGTGTAGTATAAGTCAAATGTTTCTTGTATGAACTGCACTTTTTGGCTATTTGTTTTTGAGCTTTCATGTATTCTGAAATTGACCAACACATCATCAGTTTTCTTTACATTTTTTAAGCCATATTGCATCAGATAGCGTATCCACCATTCTTTGTCCATTACATAATGTAAATTGGTGTTTAAAAATCCTATTTTATCTATCACACTTTTTCTAAAAAATGTTTCAGGTTGGTCGATACGCGCATAGCCAATGGTTTTTTCTACAGTTGGATATATGTCGGTTCCAGGCGAAATAAAATAGGAATCATTTTTCCATATTTTACTTTTTCCAGCAAGCACATGTATGCTGTCATCTTCAAAATATTGTCCAATTGTTAGTAATGCATTCGGTTCGTAGTAGTCATCACTATTCAGCCAATTGATGACATCGCCACTTGCTATTTTTAAGCCTTTGTTGATGGCATCGCTTTGCCCATTATCTTTTTCGCTTATCCAATACGAAATATGTTTCGCATATTTTTTGATAATCTCTACAGAATTATCTGTACTTCCGCCATCAATAATAATATATTCTACGTTTGGATAGCCTTGACTTAATACAGAATCAATAGTCTGTTCAATAAATTGACCTTGATTATAAGAAGGAGTAATAATGCTAATTTTTGGCAAGGACATGTTGGCAAAAATAAGCATATCGTTGCAAATAAAGCAATGAACAAAATATCAAAGTAATTTTTATCTTTGTTTCCGATGAGCGCGACACCAGCCAATATACCTACATGTTTGTTTTGTGGCGATACAAAAACAACTTTTACTTGCTTTGAAGATGCTGTTTTTAACAACAAAACATTTCAATATCTAAAGTGTTGCAATTGCGATTTAATATACGTGTATCCTTCGCCAACAGATGAGGATTTAATGAAAATGTATCCTGTAGAATATCAAGGCGCATTTACCGAAAAAGGCACAGGCAGATATACCACCTTGTTTAAACAAATACGTGATTTGGGTACATTTAAAACAGTATTAGATTATGGTTGTGGCGGAGGAAGATTTGTAGTAGAAGCCATTGACGAAAAATACGAGGTTGTTGGTGCGGAATATAATCCAGCATTAGTGGCCAATCTAAAATCAGCATTTCCAAGTGCAAGCTTTCAAACAATAAACGACTTATTCGCTTCCCAACAAAAGTTTGACATTATCTTCTTGAGCAATGTTGTGGAACATCTAACACAGCCTAAAGAAACCATGTTGCAGCTCATGCAACATTTAAATGACAATGGCATTTTTGTATTAGAAGGTCCTGTTGAAAACAACTTTAATCTTACCTTGCTAACACGAAAAACCTTGTTTTTTATACGTAAATATTTGTTCCACAAAAAAGCGTACCATACACCAACGCATTTGTTATACTCCAATCGTAAGAATCAAGAGCAATTGTTTAAAGATGTAGGTTTAACAACATTATTTTATACGGTTGATGAAAGCAACTGGCCATTCCCATCAGCGCTGTCAGAATGCAAATCTACGATGCAGAAATTGATGTATTATATTGCTACTTTTTCTGTGAAAATGAGTAAGCACTTTTCGTTTTGGGGAAATAATTTCACTTATATAGGTAAAAAAACGACTCGCTAAATTTTACTATACGTTGAGCATTATTCGTATTGCTGCTTGAAATGCTTGTGTGCTATTGTTAGTGTAATATTCTTCATATCGGTCATAAGAACGATGTTTATCCTGCAACTGCTGAGCTAATAAAACTAACTGTTGTGCTTGTTCTTCAATGTTATGAGGACTTGCGTCTTTTCCAAATCCGTATTGCTGCACATTTTCACCAACGCAATGCTGATTTGTTGCCAATACTACTTTTCGGAAATACGCTACCTTCGTCAATCGATTGCTCGACGAATAGTGATGAGGATACATCATGTAAATGATATCGAATGTATTGAAGACAGCATTGTAAGTAGGCTCGTCAGCTAAATAACCTTCTTTCCAATAACAATTATCACTTGGATGCTGACGAAAGTTACGCACTAGTGCTGCATCTGTTTCATTTGTGATTTCAGCATAGATGTTTTCTTCAAATTGACCACAACAAACAAAATAAAACTCAGGATGCTTTTCTTGGCAATACATCGCTAGCTTTACCATGTCAACAAAACCGCCATAGAAGTTCATGCCTATTGTGCCGACAATTGTTCTGCCGTTTGCTTGTGTAATAATTTCATCTATCCATGTAATGTTGTTTTTAGGCAAATTCACATAGGAAAAATCGGGCAATAAGCTTACTTTTTTTTGTATTCGATATTGCAATCCTTGCTGAACACCATTGTCAAAAACCGCAACACCTTTGCATTTTTTTGATAAAAAAAGATAGTCGATATCGCTGATGCGTGCACGTTTTTCCTGCACGCCAATACTTTTATACATTCGCAAATAACGCGGATGAATATACATCGCCATCCATTGATAGCGAAAAAAAACTTGTTGCAAAGCTATCGGCATCAGCGTACATAAAAAGATGTCGATATTGTGTAAAATAACAAGATCAATCTTTAGTTTGATTTTATTTTCTACTGTCTTCAACACCTGCTGATATTGCTTCCAATTGTGAATAGAATATAATAAATCATTCAGCTTTGTACTCCAAGAAATAGCTTTATATGGCAAATACTGATAGTTGTAATACGTAACTTTTCCATAGTATTCAGGCAATGTGTCTTGTATAAATGCTTGAATAGGCTGTGTGTTATCGGTGATGCAAACAGCATTATTGCCAGCCAGTAAAATGCCTTTTATCGTTTCTTGCATGAGTTGCAAACGATGGCCATAATTAGAGCTTTCTATACAGGCAATGGTTTTTACTGTTATATTTCCTGACATTCAAAAATGAAAATAAGGAATAATAAGAAAGAATAAAAATTATGTAATTTTTTTTGCTACAACAATATTGCTTGAATACAAATGATAGGTGCCAGGTAATAATTTTCCAATTGTTTTGCAAAATCCATTATAGAAAAGCGCAACGGATTTGTTGTATAGGTTAATAAACCAAGTTTGTCTTCCTAATGGTCCAAAGTATCTTAAAAATGTCGAAGAATATATGATGAGTTGTTGGCAAATTGTTTCTATGATGTTGCCCTTTTTATCATATTTTACCACTTCAAAACCACTTTTTTGCAACATATTTTTTAAAGCAAACTGCGTATATCTTGCAAAATCAAACGGCACTTCATGTTCTGGATACACGAAAGGACAAGTAAGTAAAATATGTCCGTTTGGCTTTAATACGCGATGTAATTCATGTAATAATTCATCTAAATTAAAAATGTGTTCAAAGACTTCTGTACTTAAAATACAATCAAATGTATCAGCATCAAAAGGAATGGTTTTCCCATCATAAAAAACATCTATTTGTTCCTTTTCGTGCGAATGACCTTCATTATAAAAGTCCAGACCAATGTATTCCTCTACTTTTCCAAACAAATTTTTATATGGTTTACTACCACAACCAAAGTCTAGCAACTTTCCTTGCATATAATGGCTGTTTTCAAAAATACCTTTTAAAATACCACGTCGAATGATGAAATAGGAGTGCGTAATTGGAGGATTAAAATCAGCACCAACAGGCAGTTTGTTGATGGTTTGAATTTGCTGTATTTTATTTTTTATCGTTGAAAACATGTATGAATCAATAGGCTTTTGAAGTACTTACTTTTTTAATTTTGCAAGGGTTCTAAAATAAAAACGATAGCATTTTTCTAGAAGTTGTAAGATGAAATCAGTTTGAAGATACTGAAAATATTTATCTTTTAAAGGGTGCTCGCTATGACCTGACCATGGTTTATGTGAGCCAGCATAGTGTATGATTCTTGTAGTTTCATTTGCATTTATTAAGTTGGCCATACCATTCCATTTTGTAGCTATAGGCAACATAAATTTCCCTGTAGTTGCATTTAATACATCTTGATCCCAAAAGATTATCTTTTCAGGATATGCTTGTATAAATTGTATAAACTGAGGTTCAAAATTATTCGTTCTTAAGTATGAAAGATTTAACAGCATTACACCTGCATTGAAATAAGCATTACTTAAGTTTAATGTTTTTGTTCGCTCTTCATTTGGAGTAGATACAGCGCCTAATGCATATTGTTCAATATTGGTATCGTACAATTCATTAAGCTTGCCATCAATAATCATATCACTATCTAAGAAAAGCGTTTTGTCTATTTTGTCTAATACAGAAGGCAGAAATAATCTAAAATAAGTGGCAATAGTGATATGTAATGTAATGACGACTTTGCCAGATGCCTGTATGGTTTTTTCGTCTATAAAATAGAATGTATATTTTGCACGATGTTTTTTTAAAATGTAATATAAAGGAATTTTGAAAAAAGGATTGCGAACATTAGTGACAATGTGTATATAATATTCATTGGCAGCATTGTTCAAAAAAAAGGAATGCAACATCACCGCTGCAAAAATGCAGTAGTTTTTATCTACGGTGATGGTAATATTTTTACGAGCTGTTTTTTCCAATGTATACTTCTAGATGAGATAAAATGTAAAATACATCATGCGCCTAATTCCCAATGTAAGTGTGTAATTAGCTTGCCTACGCTTGGCTTTTTAGCCTCTTCCCAATTTGTGTTTACA
>JADKZZ010000063.1 GCA_020848475.1 Chitinophagales bacterium
TTGGCACGTTTGGCGGTGCTGCAGAGTATGAACTTGGCAGGCGTTTATCCAAACCAATGTTTAAGTTTTATCAACCTTTGAGATTATCAGCACCTGGCTGGTCAAAATATAGTTCAAAAATAGAACCCTTTGCAAGTGAGTTTTTATCTCTAAGTAAATATGCCAAAGGATTTAAGGCAGGCGGAATAGTTTTAGGTGGAATTGGTATTGGTATGAGTTTTTATAGTTTAGGAGAAGGTATCGTAGAGGGAAACAATGCAAAAATTATAGAAAACTCATTAGATATTATAATGGGTGGGGTAGGATTTATACCTGGTTGGGGTTGGGCAGCAAGCGGAGCCTATTTTCTGATAGCAAAACCATTATATAATCATTATATCAGAAAGGAGGGCGAGTGATGAGTGAGTTATATAAATATGTCTTTTGCAGGTATTTTAAATACTACTATAGGGTTGACGGAGATAAAGATATTGCAGTTTTAGCAGGGGTACTTCTCTTGAGCGTAAGTAATTTTTTTATATTTACAAGTATTTATATTTTTTTATCCAAAGACTATTCATTGTTTTTAATTAAAGATGATAGTCTAAGAATAAAGGTTTTAAAAATTCTGCCCTTATTGTTATTAAGTATATTGAATTATATTTTTTTAATTAGACGAAATAAATTACATAATATTTTCTACGATGTAGTAGAGAAATTCGAGAACCAAAAGAAACATTATAACTTGTATTTTTATGGATATTTCTTAGGTGTAATTTTTATATTTATAATAAGCCTAGTAAAATTATCATGTCATTTTCATTAGATTTTATTATAGGTTGGGAAGGCTTCATACCTGGTTGGGGTTGGGCAGCAAGCGGTGCTTACTTCTTAATAGCAAAACCATTATATAATCATTATATCAGAAAGGAGGATGAACCATGATAAGATTATATAAATATGTTTTCTGTCGGTATATGCGATATTATTTTAGAGTTGACGGAGATAAGGGGCTTTCAATATTTGCAGGTGTCATACTTATGAGTGCTACAAATTGGTTTTTATTAATGAGTATTTCAATCTTGGTGTTTAATAACATAATATTTATTTACGGTGATGTTAACGACTTATGGGTTAAAGCAAAGATTGTAATCTCTATGACATCTCTATCCATTATTAACTATGTTTATCTAATAAAAATAAATAAATTGGATGCCAAATATAATGACGTAATCGAAGAATTTGAAAATAAAAGTACCCGGCATAATATACTGTTTTATGGATATTATGTCTGTATTCTTTTATTCTTTATAGTGAGTATAATTTTATCTTCAATGATATATCATAATTAATCAAAGCACTCACTGCACTAGTTGTTGGTATGCAACTCTTCCCCAAACTGGCGCAAGCATGCAGTCATGCGATGAGCGTGGTGTGCTTGTGCCGAAGTAAAAGTAGTATATTTACGGTATGGTAGTTTGTTGGTCATAGAAATCAAAGGCAAGATACTTGCAAGAGTTGTGGCGAGTAGGAAGTTATAAATACAAAAACCAATATTTATATGTTTATAATTCATAAAAAATACTAACTTTAAACAACAAAATATGAAAGAGAACATACAAAAAAGTGGCAATATAAAACAGACGCTTGCAGTGCTGTTGTTTGTTTTTTGTTGTGTGCAAAGTGTGGCGGTGAAAGCACTAGATTATGCACATATATTTACTTATCAATATGATAACGCAGGTAATAGGTATAGCAGGGTCTATAGTGTTATGGATAATACCAGGAAAGCAAATCCAAACATAAACGTAAAAGATTCTACAGTACTGGATTCTTTATATGTATTTGCACAAAAAGATGCAGATACTATCTTAAAAAACCAACAGGATTTTATTAAAAATGCTAGTGCAGAAGATGAATTGAAAGTAGTATATCCTAACCCAACAAAAGGAAATGTGTATATAGATTTTACCGCTGATTTGCAAAATACTACCATTGAAGTATATGATATTAAAGGCATATTGCTGGGTACTGTTATAATGAGTGGTGCTAATTTGCAGGTGGATTTAGCTTTGTTTGCCAATGGCGAGTATTTGCTGCGCATTAAAACCGCTAAAGGAAAAGTATATACCAGGAAAATTATTAAGTTTTAATTTGCTTATGTGCGCAACTTACTAAAGTATTGTATAATAATTTTATTGCTTCTTATTTGTTACAAGCAAACCAAAGCACAAACTGCTTATATTACCAGTTGTTATAAAATCTATTATATAGACTTAAATACATTTAATATTATTGATGAATATACACTTCCTTTTGACTTTACTCATATGTGTGCGATAGCACAAAATAGTGACGGTTTGCTGTATGGAACAAGGGCTTCCTTTATAGATACGACAGTAAGTCGTGATACTTTGTATTCTTTTAACCCAACTACTAAAATACTTCAATCAACAGGTTGTGTTATAAAGAAAAATAAGGCAGAATTGAGAACCAGTGGAGCATTATGTTTTGATGATAATGATAATCTAATATTTTACGGATATGACTCAATTACTAATACTAATCATCTCTATAAATATAATATCAATTCATGTTCCATCGTTCAGGATTATGATTTTGATACAATAGTAAATTTTGGCGGCGATCTTGAATATGTTAACGGTTATGTTTATGCTACAGTTAGAAATGGAAATATGCTATGGCAAATTGATATGGATGCTATGAGCGCACCTGTACCAATATTCAATACCTATCCACCATATGTTAGTTATTATGGATTATTCAGCAGTTGTATAAATGATACACTCTCATTTCTATTGTTATCAAATTATACCACTACAGACATTATTTCTAAAATTAATTTAACCAATGGTGAATTAGATACTGTGTGTTATTTAACTTTTGCTGGTGCAGATATGGCATTCTATTTTCCCGATGAAGATGAGAATTTTTTTTACTTAGGAAAAGATACTACTGTTTGTAATGGTACACCATATAAATTGAAAACCAAAATACCAGGCACGATATGGTCAACAGGACAAATAGCACCAAATATAACCGTGACACAGGCAGGCAAGTATTGGGCAACTTACACCAACTCCTGCGGTACATTTTCGGATACTATAAATATAGATAGCATAGTCCAGCAAAAGCTTAAACCATTCAGAGATACCATAGTCTGTAAAGGCAGTACACTAAAGTATGTATCTAATTTGCCTGCTACACGATGGAATGCAATTACTGCGGATAGTATACAGTTTACCGCGCTACGTGATACGGTCATCTATGTTCGCAAAGCCTTCACCTGCCATCCAAATGATAGCATGCGCGATACTATTGTTGTGAAAGTAGATACTATTACTAATATACAAGTAAGTGCCAATGCTACTACATATTGTAATACGCCTGTTACATTAACTAAAAACAACAGCAATGCAGTATGGAATACAGGCAGCTCTGCCAACCAGATACAAGTAAACAGTGCAGGTAAATACTGGGCAACTCTTACTAATACCTGCGGTACATTTAGTGATACGGTAGAAATACTATCGTTTAGTTCTACAACATTAAATATTGGCAGTGATACTACTATTTGTGCCAATACAAATTTTATTATTAAATCTAACCTTGCAAAAACAATCTGGTCATCAGGCGATACTGCGCAACAAATAACGGTGAACAGCGCAGACACGTATTGGGCAAGTATAAAAGACAGTTGCAACACCTATACTGACACTATACATATTACTGCTTATATTCCTGAAACTGTTGTATTAAGTAATGATACCATAGTTTGTAAAAACACAACACTTACCATTACATCTACCAATGCCAATACACAGTTTGGAAATGATGTTGTTGCTAATCAATTAACTGTTACTGTTACAAAAGATACGATAGTGATAGGAAAAGTAATAAATAAATGTGCATCATCAGGTTTTAATGCAGATACAGTTGTGATTAAAACAATAACAGAAGTACCATTGTTGCTTTCATCTGAAACTACTGTTATTTGCGACACAGAAACCGTTGTTCTAAACTCAAGCATTTTAAATACTATTTGGACTTTGCCTGATTCTACTTTGATAACAGATAAGAGTATTATTATTAACAAAACCGGAACTTATTTTGCATCCTACCAGAGTGGGTGTTCTGCTTTTAAGGATTCTATTATCATTACTCAATTTTGCAATGAATACTGTATTGCAGAAGTGCCTACTGCATTTTCGCCAAATGGCGATATGCAAAATGATCAATTTCAAATTTTTGTTGATTGTAAGAATATAGAATCTTTTCTTTTGAAAATATACAACCGATGGGGCGAGTTACTGTTTGAGACTGATAATTATCTAAATAACTGGGATGGCAATCATAAAGGACAAGCTGTACCATTAGATACTTATATCTGGTATCTTGAATATTCATCGGCTAATTCTAAACAAAGCAAAAAAGGTGCGGTGACGGTGGTGCGTTAGTTAAATACGATGGATGCCAGTACTATACCTTAGAGAGAAATTCCCTTTGCCGTTGATTTCTATGACAAAAACAAGCTATTTTCAATATTTTTTTCATTGAAAGTAGTATATTTACGGTATGGTAGTTTGGTATTGTATGAACAGCGCACAAGTACGCAATCGCACAAATCTAATCTGCTTACTTGAGTAAGATGGTTAGAGAAGCTATACTTATTTATATCTACTATTTCACACTTATTAATACAATTTTATTATTAAAACCTGTACAATTTTCAGCTTAAAAGCGTATATTCGCAACTCTATTTTGGGCAAATTATACTATTCTGCTCAATATTTTTGTTATATCTAATTAAAAATCAATAAAGTATGCCTTTCAAAAAGGATAACAAAATCAACACAGAGTTTAAGACGATTACGTTGAAACTCGCTTCACCGGACTCTATTTTAGAGCGTTCATATGGTGAAGTAAAAAAACCGGAAACAATCAACTACAGAACTTACAAGCCAGAGATGGAAGGTTTGTTCTGTGAGCGTATTTTCGGACCAACAAAAGATTATGAATGTTTTTGTGGCAAGTACAAACGTATTCGTTACAAAGGCATCGTGTGCGACCGCTGCGGTGTGGAAGTAACAGAGAAAAAAGTACGTCGCGAAAGAATGGGCCACATCAAATTGGTGGTGCCTGTAGTTCATATCTGGTATTTCAAATCCTTGCCGAATAAGACAGGTTACATGTTGGGTTTATCTTCTAAAAATGTAGAAGCTATTGTTTACTACGAGCGTTTCGTAGTAGTACAAGCTGGTATTACAGAAGATGGCGTTCCAGTAAATGGCGAAAGCAAAAAAACAAAATACTTAGATCTTTTAACAGAAGAAGAGTACTTAGATATTTTAGATGCCTTACCAAAAGACAATCAATTATTATCAGATGATGATCCAAATAAATTCATTGCAAAAATGGGTGGCGATGCAATCCATGCTTTATTGTCAAGAATCGATTTGAAAAAATTATCAGGTGAATTGCGCCATAAAGCATCGCATGAATCATCTCAACAACGTAAATCAGAAGCGTTAAAACGTCTGAGCGTCGTAGAAGCATTCCGTGAAGCAAACGAGCATGTAGAAAACAGACCTGAGTGGATGGTAGTGCAATATTTACCGGTAGTTCCACCAGAATTGCGTCCATTAGTTCCATTAGATGGCGGTCGTTTTGCATCATCAGATTTGAACGACTTATATCGTCGTGTGATTATCAGAAATAACCGTCTAAAAAGATTAATCGAAATCAAAGCACCGGAAGTAATCTTACGTAACGAAAAACGTATGTTGCAGGAAGCTGTTGACTCATTATTTGATAATTCACGTAAATCAAATGCAGTAAAAGCAGAAGGTGGTCGTGCGTTGAAATCTTTATCAGATGTATTAAAAGGTAAACAAGGTCGTTTCCGTCAGAACTTATTAGGTAAACGTGTTGACTATTCAGGTCGTTCGGTTATCGTGGTTGGTCCTGAGTTGAAACTTCACGAATGTGGTTTGCCAAAAGATATGGCGGCTGAGTTATTCAAACCGTTTATCATTCGTAAATTATTAGAGCGTGGTATCGTTAAAACTGTAAAATCTGCAAAGAAATTAGTAGATAAAAAAGAAGCGGTTATTTGGGATATTTTGGAAAACGTAATGAAAGGTCATCCTGTTTTATTAAACCGTGCACCAACATTACACCGCTTGTCAATTCAGGCATTCCAACCAAAATTAATAGAAGGAAAAGCGATACAATTGCATCCATTAGTTTGTACATCATTCAACGCCGACTTTGACGGTGACCAAATGGCAGTACACGTACCATTGAGCAATGCATCTATCTTAGAAGCACAATTGTTAATGTTGGCTTCGCACAATATCTTGAATCCACAAAATGGTACACCTATCACCATTCCGTCACAAGACATGGTATTAGGTTTATATTATTTATCAAAAGGCAAAAAGACAGTTGGCGACGACAAAGTAAGAGGCGAAGGAAAAGTATTCTACTCAGCCGAAGAAGCAATTATCGCATTAAATGAAGGTCAGGCTGATTTACATGCGAATGTAAAATGTCGCGTGCGCGTTCGTGAAAATAATGAGTTTAAATATAAAGTAATAGATACCACTGTTGGTCGCTTAATATTTAATGAAGTGGTGCCTGAAGAATGTGGTTATGTCAATGATATTTTAACGAAAAAGAATTTAAAAAATGTAATTGGTGATGTATTGGTGCATACTAACATTCCAACTACAGTAAAATTCTTAGATGATATCAAAGAATTAGGCTATCGCCAAGCATTCAAAGGTGGTTTGTCGTTCAACATCGACGATTTAATTATACCAGAAGTAAAACAGAAATTGTTGACTTCCGCTACAGAAGAAGTAGATGAAGTTTGGTCTAACTTCAATATGGGTTTAATTACAAACAACGAGCGTTATAACCAAATTATCGATATCTGGACACGTGTGGACACAAGAATTACAGAAACCCTGATGAAAGAAATTTCATCACACAAACAAGGTTTTAACTCTGTGTACATGATGTTAGATTCTGGAGCGCGTGGTTCTAAACAACAAATTAAACAGTTAGGTGGTATTCGTGGTTTGATGGCAAAACCTCGTAAATCTGGTTCTTCAGGTGGCGAGATTATCGAGAACCCAATCTTATCTAATTTCAAAGATGGCTTGAACGTATTAGAATACTTCATCTCTACACACGGTGCTCGTAAAGGTTTAGCGGATACGGCATTAAAAACAGCAGATGCTGGTTATTTAACACGTCGTTTAGTGGACGTAGCTCAAGATGTTGTTATTAATGGTGTGGACTGCGGTTCATTGCGTGGTTTGACAACAACAGCATTAAAAGAAAACGAAGAAGTTATCGAGTCATTATTCGATAGAATAGTAGGCCGTACAGCCTTATTAGATATAGTACATCCATTAACAGGCGAAGTGATTGTAAAAGATGGTGATTTAATATTAGAAGCACAAGCTGCAATCATCGAAGCCTCTCCAATTGAAAGCGTAGATATTCGCTCGGTATTAACTTGCGAAATGAAACGTGGTGTGTGTGCAAAATGCTATGGCAGAAGCTTAACCAATAACAGACCAGCGCAATTCGGCGATGCAGTAGGTATCGTTGCTGCACAGTCTATCGGTGAGCCAGGTACACAGTTGACACTTCGTACTTTCCACACAGGTGGTACAGCAGCCTCTGTTGCTACTGAATCACAAATGTTAGCGAAGTTTGATGGTAAATTAGAATTCGATAGCATCAAACCAGTAAAACAAGAAGTAGAAGGTGGTGAGGTCAGAAATGTGGTTATTGGTAGAACTGGCGAAATCAATATCATCGATGAAGCAACAGATAGAGTATTAATTACCAACAATATTCCTTATGGTGCTACATTGGCTGTGAAAAATGGTCAAAAAGTGAAAAAAGGTGATTTGATTTGTTCTTGGGATCCGTTCAACAATGTTATTATCTCTGAGTTTAAAGGTGCTATCAAATACGAAAACGTAATTGAAGGTATTACTTATAGAGAAGAATTGGAAGAGCAAACTGGTCACCGCGAAAAAGTAACTATCGAATCACGTGATAAGAAAAAATCGCCATCTCTATTAATTGTTGATGAGAAAGGCAAAGAATTATATTCATATTCTATTCCAGTAGGTGCACATATTTCTGTAGAAGACGGACAAGAAATTATTCCAGGTGCTATCATCGTGAAAATACCTCGTATCTTAAGTAAAGTTCGAGATATCACAGGTGGTCTTCCTCGTGTTCAAGAATTATTCGAAGCACGTAATCCATCAAATCCTGCCAAAGTTTCTGAGATTGATGGTCAAGCAACATTCGGAAAAATAAAACGTGGTAACCGAGAAGTAACCATTACTTCTAAAGATGGCGTTCAACGTAAATATTTGGTGCCTTTAACTAAACATATCCTCGTTCAAGATGGCGACTTTGTAAAAGCAGGTATGCCATTGTCTGATGGTGCAATTACACCAAGTGATATCTTGAAAATTAAAGGTCCATCTGCATTACAAGCTTACTTAGTAAATGAAATTCAAGAAGTTTACCGCTTACAAGGTGTGCGTATCAATGATAAACACATCGAAGTAATCGTAAAACAAATGATGAGTAATGTATTAATCAGTGATGCTGGTGATACTAAATTCTTAGAAGGTGAAACTGTGAATAAATTTGACTTCATCGAACAAAATGACCATATCTACGATAAAAAAGTTATCACAGAAGCGGGTGACTCTGAGCAATTAGTTGTAGGTCAAATTGTAACATTACGTCAAATTCGTGAAGAGAATTCGTTCTTGAAACGCAACGATAGAAAACCAGTTGAAGCGCGTGATGCGATTCCTGCAACGGCAAGTCCAATGTTACAAGGTATTACAAGAGCATCATTAGGTACACACAGCTGGATTTCAGCAGCATCGTTCCAGGAAACAACGAAAGTATTGAACCAAGCTGCCATCAATGGTGCTACTGACTTAATGAGAGGTTTGAAAGAAAACGTTATCGTTGGTCATCGTATTCCAGCAGGTACTGGTGTTCGCGAATTCGAAAGAGTTTCTGTAAGCTCTAAAAAAGAATACGAACGTATGATGGCTAAAAAGTCAATGATAGAAGATGAAGAATAATCAACTTCTTTAATAAATAAATAGGCTGTCCTCGTGACAGCCTGTTTTTTTTATAGCGCTATTTTTGTACATTTGTTTAACTAACTACAAGTCATTGATATGGAAAATAATAACAACCAGAATCAAATAAATATTGAATTGCCAGAAGATATTGCTGATGGTGAATATGCAAACTTAGCCATTATCACACACTCTAACCAAGAGTTTGTAGTGGATTTTGTTCGTCTTACTCCAGGCGTGCCGAAAGCAAAAGTAAAATCAAGAATTATTTTAACACCTCAACACGCCAAACGTTTGATGATGGCATTAGGTGAGAATGTTAGAAAATTTGAACAAGCACATGGCGAAATTAAAGAGTTTGAGCAAATTGCATTTCCTATGAATTTTGGACCACCAACAACTCAAGCATAATTGATATGAAGCGAATTGAAGACGAAATAAAACAAAAGCAGTTTCAGAATATTTATGTGAAAACTGATGTGAATTTATTGTACACATCTGGTTGGTTACAAAATGAAAAAGCTCGTTTTTTTAAGCGCTTCGATTTGTCTATGCAACAGTTTAATGTTTTGCGAATTCTTCGCGGTCAACATCCAAGACCTGTAATGTTGAATCAGATTACTGAACGCATGATAGATAAAATGTCCAATGCAACACGCTTGGTGGACAAACTCAACCAGAAAGGACTAAGTACACGCGAACTTAATCCTAATAGTCGAAGACAGGTTGATATTTGCATTACAGAAAAAGGTTTGGAATTATTAAAGGAAATTGATACCGCTATGAACGAACAATTTCCGCCAGCACAATACACAAATATTACGGAAGCTGAATTAGTACAATTAAATCATATCTTGGATAAAATACGAAGCTGATTTTCTCTTGCTTTTCCTAATAAACATCTACATCAATTGTTATTCTTAATTGTTTGAAAGATTGAAATTGATACAAGCCTTCAATAGCATGTTGAATGTTTCTTTTTACTTGCGATAATTCTTTTGTGTCACGTGGAATTTTTATTAAAATATCGCGAATGTAATAATTGTTTATTTTCTGAATGATGGGCGCATTAGGTCCAATGACCCAGCCTGGAAATTTTGTATCTAAATAAGTGTACAATTTATTTGCTGCTTCGATTGTGTTTTTTATGTCTTTATGCTTTAGTGTAATTTGTATCAACCTTGTGTATGGCGGATAATGATATTGCATGCGTTCCTGTAATTGTGTGCTATAAAACTTTTCAAAATTATCCTCTAAAATGTAATCGACAATAACATGATGCACATTGCCCATTTGAATATACACATTACCTCGCTTCTCGCGTCTGCCAGCTCTACCACTTACTTGCATCAGCAATTGGTATGCTCGCTCTATCGCTCTGAAATCAGGATAATACAAAAGCGCATCTGCATTCAACACGCCAACTAAACTTACATTGTTAAAATCCAATCCTTTTGTCACCATTTGCGTGCCTACTAAAATATCCAATTCACCATCTTCTAATGCGCTGATGATTTTTTGATGACCATGTTTTGATTTTACTGTGTCGTAATCCATTCTTCCAATTTTTGCACTTGGAAACATGATTTTTAAATCTTCTTCGATACGCTCCGTACCAAGTCCTTTTTGCTGTAATTCAGGAGTACCACATGCACCACATTTACGCACTACAGTTTGCGTATAACCACAGTAATGACAGCGCAAGTCGTCTGTATATTTGTGATACGTTAAACTTACATCACAGTTCTTACATTGTGGAATCCAATTGCAGTTGCTACATGCAATATAAGGCGCATAGCCTCTACGATTTTGGAACAATATAACTTGCTCTTTTTTGTCTAATGTTTTTTGTATTTCATCACGAAGTAAATAAGTAATGCCTGTCGTAATTTCCTTTTTTTTGTGTGCCTCGTTGAGGCTGATGAATTGTATTTGTGGAGGCTGCACATCGCCATATCTATTGTTTAATTTTACTAAGCCATATTTACCTGCTTTTGCATTGGCATAGCTTTCAATGCTAGGCGTTGCAGAGCCTAATAACACTTTAGCTTGATACACTTTAGCTAAATAGATGGCAGCATCTCTACAATGATAGCGTGGTGCTGGTTCGTATTGTTTGTATGACGTGTCATGCTCTTCATCTACAATGATTAAACCCAAATTTTGGAAAGGCAGAAATACAGAAGAGCGTGCTCCTAATATAATTTTTGATTCATTGCGCAAAACCTTATTCCATATTTCTATACGCTCCGCATTGTTGTATTTCGAGTGATAGACCGCAACAGCGCCAATGGTTTTTTCTAATCGTTGTACCAATTGTGCAGTTAATGCTATTTCAGGTAATAAATATAAAACCTGTTTGCCTTGCGCTATTTGCTCTTTTATTAAATCGATATAGACTAATGTTTTGCCACTCGAAGTAATGCCTTGTAATAAGCAAACTTCTTTTTCCAAGAAATAATTATGTATAGAAACTAAAGCCTGATTTTGTTCAATAGAAAGTTCGTATGTGTTTAATTGTTCCGCATCTTTTGTATGTATTCTATCAACAATTCTTTCTTCTAATGTAAAAATATTTTTCTTTACTAATGATTTTAATGTATCAGCCGAAACATCAGCTTTTTTTAATAGTTCAGCACGTTTGATGTATTCTTTTTGCTTAGATAAATCAAGATATGCCAATAATAAAATTTCTTGCTTTGGATATTTTGAAATGCTGTCAAATGTTGCTTTTAGTAATTGCTTGTTGTTGGATATTTCAGTGTTTAACAAGACAAAAGTGTCAAATTTTGGTGTGTATTTTTCATGTAATGTTTCTTTTACATAGATGATTTTTTTTGCCATTAGATTTTTTACAGGCTTGCTTACTGTTTTTTTTTGCAAGATGGCAAAAATGTCATTGAGTGTTATTTCTTCTTGGTGTTCAAATGCCGATGCTATCTGGTATTCATCATCATCTAATGCGAGGATATCGCCTTCGTAATTAGGGTTTTTAACGAAATAGGTATCAGATGATAATTTAAAATAAGCAGGCAATGCAGCTTGCATAACATCGCCAATGTTACACATGTAATAATTGGCTATCCAAGTCCAAAAATTGAGTTGCTCTTGCGATACAATAGCCTGTTCATCAATAACAGCTAATAATTCTTTAGGTACATATGCTGTCGGTGCTGATGTGCTAATTGAATAGATTATTGCTGCATACAACTTCTGCTTACCAAATTGCACTTCAATTCGTTTGCCTATTTGTATTTCACTTTCTAGCGAAATCGGTACAGCATACGTATAGAGCTTAGGTAATGATAAAGGTAAAATTACTTGAACATAGATGTTGTATGTATGAAAAGTTTCCACGATTTTTACACTACAATAATACTAAAATGAAAACAAAGCAAGAGATAAAAATTGAGCTAAATGCAGTTTTTGCGCAACTCACGGAATTAGTAAATACAACAGATGCAAATAGATTTAAAAAATCAAAAAATGGCAAATGGAATATTGCTCAAAATATAGACCATTTGACCTTGTCGAACAATATTACTATGATGGCACTTCACACGCCAAAAATGGCATTAAAACAATTATACAATACAAATAATCGTACAAATTGGAATTATGAAGAAGTAGTTTGGAAATATCAATTGCAGCTAAATACTGGCGCGAAAGCAAGCTTGCCCTTTGTACCCAAGCTTGGATATATTCCAGTAAAATCAATACTCGTTCGTTTATGGAAATTGTCTTGCGTCGCATTATTAAAATCACTAGATGCATGGAGCGAAAATGATTTAGATACTTATATCATTCCGCATCCGATAATTGGAAAAATTACAGCGCGTGAATTGTTGTATTTTACTATTTACCATTGCAAGCATCATTTACAAACAATGCAACATTTAGCTTCTGCATAAACTAAATCGGACTTCTAATGGCGAAATTGCCAAAGCATATTAAATCAAAAAATGAAGTAATTCGAAAAGCAACACCAAGGTTGCAAAATGTATCTCGCATTAATTTTAATTTCGAAAAATGGCTGCCAATAATTATTGCTGCATTTGCTTTTATATTGTATGCCAATACGCTTACGCATGATTATGTGTTAGATGATGAAACCGTGATGGCAAAAAATAGCATGGTGACGAAAGGCATCAAAGCAGTTCCAGAAATCATGGTAACTGCCTATCGTGCAGGTGCGCAAGATAGACAAGAAAATCTATACAGACCATTGTCTGTTGCTATGTTTGCTGTTGAATGGCAATTGTCGCCAAACCAAGCATTTTTAGGACATCTTATCAATGTGGTGCTATATGCACTAATAGGATTTTTATTGTATAAACTATTAAGATTATGGCTACCAACAAAACACTCATTTGTCTTGTTTGTAATCACGTTACTATTTGTTGCTCATCCATTACACACAGAAGTTGTTGCGAATATTAAAAGTAGAGATGAAATATTAGGAATGTTGTTTGGCATATTGTCTTTGCAATTTTTCTTTTATTATGCTAATGACAAAAATATTCTGTCAATCAAAAATCTACTGCTAGGTTTGTTGTTTTTTTTCTTAGCCATGCTATCCAAAGAAAGCACGATAACACTATTTGCGGTCATTCCATTTTCTATTTATTTTTTTACATTACAACATGATTTTAAGAAAATATTTATTGCAATTACATCGCTAACTATCGCCGTGATAGCTTATTTCATTCTGCGTCATATTTCCATCGGTGGATTAGTCACTTTTAATGAGGTAAGCATTTTAAATAATTCTTTAATGGGCGTAAGTTCTCCGGTTGATAGATTTGCAACGGCAATTGTATTGATTGGATATTATTTGAAACTGTTCTTTTTTCCATTTCCACTTTCTTTTGATTATTCATTAAATACTATTCCAAATGCGAGCTTAAGTGATGTGCGTTTTTTGCTGACGATGTTAATTATTATTGCGATGGCTGCGTATGTGTTGCTACAACTTAAGAAAAAAGATATCATCGCATTTAGTCTTATTTTCTTTGCTACGACATTGTCTGTCGTAACAAATATTTTTGTGTTGATAGAAGCAACATTGGCTGAGCGTTTTATGTTTTTACCTTCATTAGGTTTGTGTATGGCATTGATATTGTTGCTGGAAAAATATTTACACTATTTCGCAGAAGCAGATTATTCTTTGTTGTCAATTGTAAAACAAAACAAATTGTTTACAAGCCTTGTGTTTGCGTTTCTACTTGTTTTTACAACTAAATCGTTTCTCCGAAATTTTGATTGGAAAGACAATTATACTTTGTTTAGTATAGACAAAGATCATAATCCCAATAGTTACAGAACTTTATCTGCCTATTGCAATGCCTTATTTGTCGAAAAAATAAAACCATTACAAGATGGTGAGCAACAGAAATTAGACTATTGTAGAGAAGCAATTTTTTATACGCATAAAAGCTTGGCCATAACACAAGATAATTTCAGCGCGTGGAGTTTGCTTAGCTACTGTTATTTGCAAATTAAAGATTATCCAAATGCAATCGCAGCGTTTGAAAATGGAATCAAATTTTACAGCACTAAAGCTCCTGCTTTAGATAATTTTTATATGTTAGGTGCAAATGCTTATTATTATTCAGGAAACTTACAACAAGCTGTATCTACAGCAAAAGCAGGCCTTGCCATTAACGATACGAACGCCATGCTACTGAATACGTATGGCATGGTGCTTACTGAAACGAATGATTTGAAAACAGCAAAAATGGCATTAGAAAAGTCTATACAATTAGATAGTAGCAACGCAGATACTTGGTATAATTATGGCAATTGGTATGCAAAA
>JADKZZ010000064.1 GCA_020848475.1 Chitinophagales bacterium
GCTGGTTTAAATGTTTGGGAAAATGATGCCGCAGGCATGCAAATTGGAATTGGCGCTCGCGGATTAAATCCAAATCGTTCGGCAGAATTTAATATCAGACAAAATGGATACGATATCACTGCTGATGCCATTGGATATCCTGACGCTTATTTTACACCACCAACGGAAGCATTAGACAGAATAGAGATTGTGCGTGGCGCTGCTTCATTGCAATTTGGCACGCAGTTCGGTGGTTTAATTAATTTTAAAACGCATCAAGCTATCAATAAAAAATTCCAAATTACATCGCAACTCACAGGCGGTTCTTTTGCAACTGTAAGTGCATTTAATGCTATCGAAGGCAGCTATAAAAAATTCTCTTATTACGCTTATTATCAATACAAACACACTAGAGGTTGGCGACCAAACTCAAAACTCAATGCACATACTGCTTTTGCAAATATATCTTACCAAGTTTCTAAAAAAGTCAATATCTCATTTGAGTTTACTCATCAGAATTATATCATGCAACAACCTGGTGGCTTGACGGACAATCAATTTAGAATAAATGCAAAACAATCGACTCGAACTCGAAATTGGTTTTCAATTAACTGGAATGTACCTGCGCTAAAAGTAGAATATCAACCAAAAGAAAATATCAGATGGAATTCTGTAGTTTTTGGACTAATCGGCAGTCGCAATGCCTTAGGTTTTTTAAGTTATGCCAATAGAAATGATGATTTTAAAGAACGTGATTTAATTAAAGATAAGTATAAAAATATTGGATTGGAATCTCGTATTTTATATCAATATAAATTGGGCAAAAATCAATCTTCATTGAGCGTTGGCGTCCGATATTTCAGAGGATTTACCATGAAACAACAAGGATTGGGCAACAATGAAGATGATGCAGACTTTAACTACTTGCATCCAAATGATTTAGAAAATTCAGACTATCATTTTATAGGTAATAATCTTGCAATATCAGCAGAGAATATTTTTAAGATAACACCCAAACTCAGCATCACGCCAGGCGTCAGAATGGAAATATTATTTACTGACGTAAATGGTTACTATAAAACAGATTCTATACAGTATGCTGATGACAGAAATTACAAACGCATATTTCCATTATTAGGTATTGGCATCAGCTATAAGGCGCATCATTTAGCAGAAGTATATGCCAATATTTCTCAAAATTATAGAGGAATAAACTATACAGATTTACGCATCACAAATCCGAATGTACGTGTAGATCCAAATATTAAAGACGAAAAAGGATTTAATGGCGATATCGGTATTCGCGGAAAAAGTGGCGATAAATTTAATTATGACATCAACTTTTTTTCTTTGTATTACAACAAAAAAGTAGGCTCTATTCAACAAGTCGATTCACAATATAATATCTATCGCTACAAAACAAATATATCGAACTCTAGAAGCCTTGGCGTCGAGTCATTTTTTGAAGTAGATATCCTAAAATGTATTCGCGAATACTCAGATTTTGGTCTCTCTCTTTTCTCTAATTTTACATTTACAGATGCTGTTTATGTCAAATCTCAAAACAAGCAATTAGTCAACAAAAAAGTAGAATTTGCACCTCAATATATTTTTCGTGGTGGCATCACTTTTAAATACAAATCTTTTTCACTTGCTTGGCAAATTTCTACTGTGTCCAAACAATTTACAGATGCCACAAATGCCAAGTATGCATCTACTGCTGTAATTGGAGAAATTCCAAGATATTATGTAATGGATATTAGCACTTCGTATTCCTATAAGTGGTTTAAATTTAGTTGCTCTATCAATAATATTTCTGATAATCGATATTTTACCAGAAGAGCAGAAAGTTATCCTGGACCTGGCATCATACCTAGTGATGGCATCGGCGCATTTGGCACAATTGCCTTCAAATGGAATACTAAAAATTAGGTATTATTTTTATTTATCTTAGGTATTTGAATTTATTTAGACTAATTCTATTTTTGTTCCTCAATAAAAAGTTATGCAAAAATTTTCTACGTATTTTATTCTTTTATTAGCTATACTTACAACAGTTAGCTGTAAGAGACAACAAGGGTGTTTATGATGCTGAAATCAATAATATCACCGATAACATTATCATTGCTACTTATAGCGATTTAGATGCACAAGCAGCCGTTTTATTAGATGCGGTAAATGCATTAAAAAATGGTGGCGCCACTTCAGTAGAACTAGCAACAGCAAGAACTGCTTGGCAAGCAACACGCGCTCCTTGGGAAGCTAGTGAAGGATTTTTATTCGGTCCAGTTTCTGACAATGAAATCGATCCAAACATCGATACTTGGCCATTAGACAGCATTGGCGTTGATAATATATTAGCAGGCACTGATATCATCAACAAAACATACATTGACAATCTGACCGGCGATGCTGGCACAGGACTAAAAGGATTTCATGCAATAGAATATTTCCTTTGGGGCACTGATGGTAACAAAGTAGTTGCTGATTTTACTGCACGTGAGTTAGATTATTTAATTGCAGCGGTTGAAAGCCTAAAAGGAAAAACAGCTGAACTAAAAAATGCTTGGATTTCATCTGGTGGAAACTTCGCCAAACAACTAAAAGACAAAAGCTCAAGATATCCAAGTGAAGTAGATGTTTTAATAGAGCTTGCCGAAGGAATACGTGGCATTGCTGGTGAAGTATTTGATACAAAAATTCAGAATACCTTAGATGGCTTAGATGCTGATGGCGTTGCTGGTGGCATTCGTGAAGAAGAAAGTAGATTTAGCAACAACACAAAATCTGATTTTACTAATAACATACAAAGTATTGCTAATGTTTATTTAGGGCTATATGCTACTACTGGAAATGGTAAAGGCTTATCAGACGTAGTCGCTTCTAAAAACACTACTTTAGATGCAAAAATAAAATTACAAATTAGCGAAGCTATTGCTGGTATTAAATCAATTGGAGGTTCTACAAGCGCTACCTATTCAGCAGCTTTAGAACACGATAGATTATCTATCGAAGCCGCACAAACAAAAGTGGCAACTTTAGAAGAAACCATTAGAACAGAATTAATTCCATTAATTAGTGGTTTATGATTAATAAACTAAATACAATATATTCTTCATTAAAATGTCTCGACTTTTCGAGACATTTATTTTTTAATTTTTATGAAAAAACTCACTTATCTCCTGTTTTTCTGCGTGCTCATTGCATGTGAAAAAGAAAACAACATGAACAATGATGCCACTGAAGAATTTCCAGGTGGCGCTACCACTTATCTCAATATTTTTAGTGGTGCATTCGAACAGCCTTCCTCTAATTTATCAAATGCGGAGCTGGCACAACATGCGACAGGAGATGTCGGATTTTCAGCAAATTTTATTACCAGTCCTGCCATAAATAATCCAGGACTTGGACCTATTTTCAACCACGTTTCTTGTGTGGCTTGTCATCCCAAAAATGGAAAATCACCGCAACCATTATCTGGTGCAGACTTAAAAGGTTTATTATTCAGAGTAAGCATTCCACGTGCAGATGAAAGCGAAGGCCCTATGCCAGTTCCAGGTTTAGGTGGTCAATTTCAGCAAAAAGCAATTGTTGGCACACAATCTGAAGGACAAGTAAGTATTACGTTTACAGAAACATCACACACGTTTGCTGATGGCACACCTTATACACTTCGCAAACCAAATTATACTATCACTTCATCAACGGCAAGTATTCCAGCGAATATGATGATATCTCCAAGAATTGCACAGCAAGTCATTGGATTAGGTTTAATTGAAGCCATTAAAGAACAAGATATTTTATCACAACAAGATATCAATGATAGTAATAGCGACGGTATTTCTGGCAAAGCTAATCGAGTATTTAATCCTGCAACTAATCAATACGAATTAGGTAGATTTGGCTGGAAAGCCAATAATGCATCGTTGTTAGAACAAGTTGCTGGCGCATTGCATCAAGATATTGGTATTACATCATTTATATTTCCAACAGAAGCATCTTATGGACAATCACAGTATGATGGCTTAGCTGATGATCCGGAATTAGATAGCCAAGCAGTTATTGATTTGACTTTCTATACACAATCATTAGCGGTTCCTAAACGCCGATTTTTCAATGACCCTGCGGCCAACAAGGGCAAAGAAATATTTTTCAATATTGGCTGTAATAAATGCCATACACAAAAGTACACCACGGGCACTACTGGTTTTGGTTTTGTAAGCAATCAAACTATTTATCCTTATACTGATTTATTATTGCATGATATGGGCAACGAATTAGCTGATAATCGACCTGATTTTTTAGCCAATGGTAATGAATGGAGAACGCCACCACTTTGGGGCATTGGCTTAACCGAATTAGTGAATGGTCATACAAGTTTTTTACATGACGGTAGAGCAAGGTCTATATTAGAAGCCATTATGTGGCATGGTGGCGAAGCAGAAGCTCAAAAAGTGCAAGTATCAAAATTATCAAAAACAGAAAGAGAAAATTTAATAAAATTTGTTAGCTCATTATAATGCAAGTTTTGATTTGCTTTTATTACATTTAGCTAATGAAATATAAAATACTACTCGGATTTTTATATTGCTTTCTTTTTATTGCATGTAAAAGAGAAGTCAAGCCATTTTATTATAATTCTGAAGAAGAATTTATAGCAAATAATGAAGGTTTATCAGATTCGGCACGCATTGGAAAGCTTATTTTTTTTGATAAGAATTTATCCGAGCCTTTTGGTGTAAGCTGTGCTTCCTGCCATTCTCCAATGACAGGATTCTCAGATCCTAGGCACCTTGCATTTTCAGTTGGTTCCACCAATAAAGAAGGCGGTCGCAATGCCAATGCTATCAATTATATGGGCTTTGCGCCAAATCGCAGAGCGGAGTTGGTCAGAGGAGTATGGGAAACTGTTGGCGGTTTTTTTTGGGATGGTAAAGCTGAATTTTTAAACCAGCAAGCTTTATTTCCTTTTACAACAGCGCACGAGATGAACAATATCAGCTTTAGCAATGTTTCCTCGAAATTAAAGCGTGCACCTTACTATAATCAATTGGAAAAATTATTTGGCAAGGAAGTTTTATCCGACAGTCAAATGATTGTTTTTTATGCAACCATGTGTTTAGAAGCATTTGAATTATCTCATCAAGTGAATCAGTTCACCAGTAAGTTTGATTATTATTTAGCAGGAAAAATAAAATTGAGTGAACAAGAAATGCGAGGCATGGAAATTTTTAATGATACAACGAAATCAAAATGTTCTTTATGCCATTTAAGTGAGCCAACACCGTATGCATCTACTAAGAAAATTATCTTTACAGATTACTCTTATGACAATTTAGGATTGCCAAAAAATCCGTTACAACAACATCTTCCGATAGATAGTGGTTTGGCAAAATTTGAAATGAATAATCCTATAGAAGTAGGCAGATTTAAAACACCAACGCTCAGAAATATTGAGAAAACAGCACCGTACATGCATTCTGGTATATTTAAGGACTTGGAAGAAGTAATGGAATTTTATAATGAGCGCGATGTAAATCAAAAATTTGCGCATCCAGAAGTAGCCTCTACTATTAATAAAGACGATTTAGGTGATTTAAAATTGACAAAACAAGAAATAAATGATATAATTGCATTTCTTAAAACATTAACAGATGGATATCGACTTCCATCAACAGAAAAAAATAATTAATATGAAGAAATTAGCCATTATTAGCATTTTAACACTTGTCGTATTTGCCTGTTCAAAGAAAACGACAGTAACAAAAACAAGTTCTACAGAAAAAACTTCAAGCGCAACAGTTTCACACGAACGATTTTTAGCTGGTAAAACAGTGTATGAGGCGAAATGTGGTAAATGCCATAAATTATTTGAGCCTACACATGGCAACATGGAAAGCTGGAAAAAATGGATTGGCTGGATGGCGCCAAAAGCTAAGCTTACTGATGAAGAAACAGCATTAGTAACGGATTTTGTATCTGTAAATGCATTACCAAACTAAGCTTATCTTACCTATACGCATAAAAAAGTTGCTCTTCGAGCAACTTTTTTTATTTTATTATTCTGCAATTTCATTAAACAGTCCATGTCGTTAAACCTTCTGTCGTTAATGTATATTGCATCACCGAACCACCGAGCTCACTCAACCTTTTAATTAATGAATATTTGTGAATGTATGGCGCATAAAAAATCATAAAGCCACCGCCGCCAGCGCCTGATATTTTGCCACCTGTAGCGCCAGCTTGCAAGGCAGCATCATATATTGCATCGATAGAAGCATTAGAAATGCCATCTGCCATTTGTTTTTTATGCATCCAACCATCGTGTAATATTTTGCCTATGTTGTCGATTTCCCCTTTTAAAACAGCCTCTTTCATCAATATGCTTTGTTCTTTTAGCTGATGCATCGCTTCTATAGAAGACGATTTTTTAGCATGCACATTGTCGGTTTGTTCTTGGATAATTTTAGACGACAATCTCGATGTTTGTGTATAAAACAAAACCAAATTGTGTTCTAACTCATGCAAAAATTTTGATTTTATGCGCAATGGATTGACAATCACTTTATCATTAGCATAAAACTCCATATAGTTGACGCCGCCAAATGTAGCAGCATATTGATCTTGTTTTCCGCCTGCCATTTTTAAGTCTTCGCGCTCAATAGAATAAGCTAAATGTGCAATATCATACTCGCCTAATGGCAATTTTAACCACTCAACAAAAGCTCCTAAAATAGCGACAACTAAAGTTGAGGACGAGCCCAATCCTGAACCTGGAGGCGCATCTACAAACGTATTGATTTCAAAAGATAATGGACGCTTGGTGAAGTCTTTTACAATTCGATTATACACGCCTTTTAGCAAATCTAAGGAGCCATCGATGGGCAATTCTTCTTCGCTATCTAAAATAATTTTTTCATTTCTATCAATGGCATTCAGGACAATTTTTCCATCGTCACGGGTTTGAATAGAAGCGTAAGCATATAAGCTCAAAGTAGCGTTTAAAATAGCGCCACCATAGATATCAGAGTATGGTGAAACATCAGTGCCACCACCTGCTAAGCCTATACGTAAAGGTGCTTTTGAACGAATAATCATGTAGCTAATTTACAATTTTTTGTTAGAACCTTACTGTAGAAAACTCTTCACTTTTTCTACCATAGCTTGCCAGCTATATTTTTTCTTCTCTTCTACTATATGCTGTATAAAATCTTGTTCTTTGTTTTCTGAATAAAATGTAATAATAGCTTGTGCAACGGCATATTCATCAGGCGCTACTACAAAACCAACTTTATTATTTGGCACAATTTCAGGCAAGCCGCCGACATTGGTGACTATCATCGGTTTATTGAAATGATAACAAATTTGTGTGACGCCACTTTGTGTCGCATGTTTGTAAGGTTGCACTACCATATCTGCTGCACAGAAGTATTTATACACTTCATCATCAGGAATAAAATGTGTGTGCAATACCAGCTTGTTCTGTAAATCCAAAGCTTGAATTAATTGTTCATATTCATCTTTGTTAGCATAATATTCGCCAGCTACAATCAAGTGTATATCGGAGTGTCGCAAAGCATCTGTTGCCATTGCTTTCAACAAAATATCTAATCCTTTGTAATCGCGAATTAAGCCAAAAAATAAAATGTATTTTTTTGATGCATCTAAATTCAATGCGTGTATGGCATTTTTTTTATCAACGGAATCACCATAATTATCGAACAATGGATGTGGATGTAGCAAGCGTGGTTTTCTGTTGTCAAATGTGCTTAAATCACGATAAACACTATCACTCATAGCGATAAAGGCATCGACACTATTTACAAAATATTGAGTCAGCACAGTATCGCCAATTCTTTTTTCGTGTGGAATAATATTATCTAAAATAGAAATTACTTTCGTGTGTTTATTGCTTTTCACAATTCGTGCTATTGTGCCTAAACACGGTGCCATAAAGGGCAACCAAAATTTCAGGAGCAAAATATCTGGTTTTTGCTGTCTTAGTTTCCAGCCAATTATTATCCAGTTAAATGGATTGATAGAATTTACGCTTACATGAATCGTTAAATCGTTTGGCTTTGGCTGTGATGAATATTGAGTGGTGCCAGGAAATAGAAATTCTGGATATTGCAATGAAAAAGTTTCGATGCTGACAGTATCTTGTTGTGTGGCGAATGCTCTAGCGAGTCGCTCATTGTAAGCAGCGATGCCACCTCGCAAAGGATGTGCCGAACCAAGAATAACCACTTTCATAAGCTAATTGTAATTGCTAAAACTACATCTAATTTAAAATATATTCTACAATCTTATCGCCTACTGCTGATGTGGAATATTTTCCATTGTTAATGTCTTCTGTTACGATGCCTTCATTCATTGCACGTTCTACGGCATTGACAATTGTTTTGCTTTCTTCTAACAATCCAAAGCTATATTCTAACAACAAAGCTGCTGATAAAATTGTCGCCATTGGATTGGCAATGTTTTTGCCGGCTGCTTGTGGATATGAACCGTGAATTGGCTCATACAATGAGACTTTATTACCTAATGATGCTGATGGCAACATGCCCAAACTGCCTGTAATTACAGATGCTTCGTCGCTGATGATATCACCAAATAAATTTTCTGTCAAAATCACATCAAACTTCGTTGGCTTCGTAATCACTTCCATGGCTGCACTATCAATAAAATTGCATTCTAATTCAATATCTGGAAATTGTTTTGCATATTCCGTAACCGTTTCGCGCCACAGACGTGAGGTTGCCAACACATTGGCTTTGTCTAAAAGTGTTACTTTCTTTTTTCTATTTTTTGCAAATTGAAATGCTTTTTCTGTGATACGCAAAATCTCTTCTCTTGTGTAAACACAAGTATCGTAAGCAATTGTATTATCTTCGCTTCTGCCGCGTGGTTTTCCAAAATAAATACCAGAAATCAATTCGCGCACGACGACAAAATCAGCATTTTTAATTCTATCATTCTTTAATGGCGATGCTTCGATTAAGGCATCATAACTTTTTACAGGTCGAATATTTGCATACAGTCCTAAATTGCTACGCATTTTTAGTAAGCCTTGTTCTGGACGCACCTTTGCGCTTGGATCATTATCATATTTCGGATCGCCAATAGCACCAAACAATATAGCATCGCTATTGCTACACAAGGTATGTGTGTCGTCAGGATATGGATTGCCAAGTTTATCAATGGCAGCAGCACCAATTAAACCATAATTATATTCGAAACTATGATTGAATTTTTTCTCAATGGCTTGTAAAGCTTTTACAGCTTGTTCGATAATTTCTGGACCGATGCCATCACCTGGCAATACTGCTATTTTCTTATTCATGTATCAAAAATAAACATACAAAATGTATAAAATATAGGATTGGTGTTATTAAATTTATATGGATAGACACACACTTTGAGATTATTTGTATTAATACTGTTTATTATAGTTGCTCCAACAATACTTAGCGCCACCGTGAACAATACAGTAGCAAGTAAAGTAAAAGCAAAACAGTTATTATTGTTCGATGAACAATATGTACATGCATTACGCCTATTTACGCAGGAAACTTTACGTTCTACAAAAGAAAAAAATCATTTTGAAAGCGCTGACAATATCTATTACATTGCAGAATGTTTGTTACAACTAAGGCAATTAGACAAGGTAGAAAAGGTGCTCAATAAATGCGCTGATTTTATCAAGTTGCACAATAGCAATATATCTACTGCTTTCAAAAATTTGCAAGGAAAATATTTAATTGAAAAAGGAAAATATACTGCATGTGTTGATTTATTATTGCCTATTAAAAAAGGCAATACAAATGATTCGTTGTGGTGTGAACTACAAATCACATTGGCTGATGCTTATCAACGCTTACAAATTGAAGACAAATGTCTTATGCATGTGCAAGCCACATTGCAACACACAAAAGATAATTTTCAGAAAGCACGTACTTTAAATCTATTAGGTGCTTATTATTGGTTACAATCTGAGTTAGACTCCTCAAAAATAAGTTTCGAAAAATCGTATGCTTTGTGCTTAGCAAGTGTAGGCAAGCAACATAGTAAATCAGCACAATTGCTATATAATCTTGGATTGCTTGCTTCGCGAAATGCTGATTATATTGCTGCTGAAAATTATTACAATCAGTCATTACAAATTTTCATCGACAAGCTCGGTCGTTCACATCCAAAAACAGCAGATGCTTATGGTGCCTTAGGAAGCTTATTTTTAATAGAAGACAATCCTGAAAAAGCGCGTTATTATTCTCAAAAGGAAGTGAGCATTATATTGAAAAATTATGGCAACACGCATCCTACTTTAGCCTATGGATATTTGAATTTAGGAAAAATATATTGCCTACTTAATGACTATTCGAAAGCTGAAAAATATTTGAATGAGGCTATTTCAATAGTGCAAACGCAATATGGCAAACAACATAATTTATACAAACAATGTGTAGTGAAGCTTGCTGAATTATGGACTACACAAAAGAAATACGAGCAAGCAAAACGCTTATTAAGCGAAGCGAAATTACTACCTAAAGACGAATACACTGCCGATATCTTTTTGCAAATTGGTAGCACTTATTTAGCTGAAAAATCCTATTCATTAGCCATAGAACATCTAAAACAAGCGAATACCATTTTTGAAGAATACTATGGTGCTGATAATATTTATGCCATCGATGTACAATTAGAATTATCAGCTGCATATTTACAAAACCATCAAATAAAAGAAGCCACAATGGCTGCAAATAAAGCATTATCCATCACACAGGCTGGAAATAAAATATTGTATCCGTATGACAATTGGTTGTGTAACGTTCAGCTGTTGGAATGCAAAAAAGCGATGTACAAACAACAAGCTCCAAGTTTATTGCAAATAAAAAATGATATCGCAATCATCAATCATGCTATTGCTGTTGCAAGCGCAATACGGCACACTTTATACACTAGCGGCAGTCAAACCTACTACACAGAAAAAATGGCCATACTAAATGAACTTGGCATTTATTTTATAACCAAATGGTACAAAAAGAAAGACGCATTTTTTTATCAACAGCTATTCTATTTTGCCGAAAACGACAAAGCGAATTTATTGCGCAGCAAAATTATCAACTATGAAAATGACAAGATTTTGCCATTGGCAGAAAAGAAAAAAGCTAATTTAATTTCTGGAAAGCTCAATTATTTCTACACCTTGAACGAAGATATTGCAGCAAACACATCTATCAATGATTCCATTTTAAAATACAATAAACAATTTGAACAATTCACACATTACATCGAAAAGAAATATCCAAAGATACATTATCTAAAATATGGAAATAAAAATATTAGCATTGAGAAAATTCAATCAGAAATAAAAGAAGACTATAGCTTCTTAGCATATTTTAAAGATAGCGAAGACTATTATTGCATGTCTATTAGCAATGCAAGCGTACATTTTATGCATTGCGGAAAAGTGGAATACATTGACTCATTAGTGCATTTATTTCAAACTGCCATTCTATCTAAAGAATATGATAAAGAAACAGCTATTTTGCTTTCAAAAAGTATTTTGCCTATTGGCATAAAAAAGCAATTGATTGTCTCGCCAGCTGGCGAGCTATCAAAAGTGGCATTTGATGTTTTGCAGACCAATAATAGATATCTGATTTATGCACACAGCACACAATTTGCATTTTCTGGCAGCACCTATTTCCTTAGCAGAAATGCTATTTTCAATAAAAATGTACTTGGTATATTTCCTGATTTCACTACTAGTAATTTAGCGGTATTAAACACACAAAAAGAAGAAAAAGCTATCCAATTATTTGATGAGTATGACCTCTTAAAAGACAGCTTAATTACAAAAGATAATATTATCAAAAAAACACAAACGGTTGGGCTCGTTCATTTTGGCACACACATCACGATTGACACTGTGCAACCATTACGTTCTACGCTTTTGTTACAAACCAAGGATAATTACAATCTTTGTATAAATGATATTTGGAAATTAAACCTCAACACGCAGTTAGTAACATTGGCTGCATGTCAGAGTAATTTTGGAAAGCAACAAGTTGGAGAAGGCATTAAAAATTTTGCATGGGCTTTTCATTATGCTGGCGCGAGAAATATTTTATCGACGCAATGGAATGCATCAAACAAGGCTACTGCTACAATCATTAGCGATTTTTATTCAAACATCAGACATGGCGAATCTAAAGCCAATGCGATACAAAATGCGAAGTTAAATTATTTGAAAAACACTGATAACATTGGTGCTCAGCCGTTTTTCTGGTCAAATTTTAATTTATATGGCGACGAATCTGAGATCGCATTAGAAACTCCTTTTCTTGCAAATTTTTGGTGGCTACCGCTATTGCTTTCTGCAATGCTTTATTTCGGACTTACACGATTTAGACGTTATTATAAAAGCAGGCGTTATGGCTTTTAATGTTGAGTTGAATAGTAAGGTTTTTAAAAAAAGTATTACAAAATTTTATTAATTTTAGCTTCAACCCTTGCGCAACTATGCTACTACCTTTGGAATATCATTTTCCTGACAATACGGTCTCGGCAAAACGATTAGATAGATTGTTGGCATCAGGCTATTTCAGAACCGGAAATTACATGTTGCGTACTCGTGTTTTGTATTTTAATGATGAAATATTAAACACACTACACATTCGAATTCTATTAAAGGAACATACATTTTCCAAAAGCTTGCAAAAAATGCTACAGCAAAACAACAAGCGATTTACTTATAACATTCTACCTTTCAATATTACAGTAGAGAAAGAAGGCTTATACAAGGCACATAGCAAGCGATTTAAAGGCAACGCTTCACCTACTTTGTCGAGCTATATGTTAGACACAAGCAACAAGAGCGTTTTCAATACGTACGAAATAAATATTTATGACAATGGCAAGCTCATTGCTTTTAGTTTCTTTGATATTGGCATAAATAGCATGGCAAGCATCATTGGTATATTTGACCAAAACTATTCAAAACATAGCCTTGGCATATATACAATGTTGCTGGAAATAGAATATGCAAAATCTATTCAATTAAAATATTACTATCCAGGTTATGTTGCTTATGAGCCTTCTCAATTTAATTATAAACTTCGCTTATCCGACCGATTTGACTTCTATGATTGGTATTCCAAGCGATGGACATCTTTTGAAAACAGGCATAAGAAACAGAAAGTAAACGATTTTTTAAAACAGAAAATGCAACTCGCAAAGACATGGTTACAAAATTTCAAGCTGCCTTTTCAAGAATTATTTTATCCCTACTTTTATATGGGCAGCATGTATCCAAAATCTGATTGTGTAAAAAGTGTGCACCATCTACAAATTCAAGATTTTGATATCGAAGGCTTGTTCTATATCGTTGAGTTTCAACCTGAAAAAATGGAACTATCACTTTCAGGTGTGACCATTCACAAATATCAATTTGAGGAATATATCGATTTTTCAGAGACAAATGACGGAAAAAAATGGAATCGTGTGTTACTATATTTGCAACCAAGCATCATTGTTCGCAATGAATATGAATTATATGCTGGTTATATCTTTTTACAAGAATTGTTTAGGCAACATCTATTGCCTCCACCATTAAATAAAGCAACATCGCAAGAGTCAACAACAGAGGAGTAAGCATTTAATTACTTAATTTCGTATCTTTATATAACATTATGGATATTACAGAACTATTGCCGACCGCACAGCGTGTAATGAAACATTACGATATTACCTTTTTAACACCAAAGGAATGGGCAATGCTGATTCAATATGGTACGCTACGCTCCTTTAAAAAAGGAGAAAACTTTATCACTGCCAACCAAATAAATACAAAAATCGCTTTTATTCTAAAAGGTGGTTTTCGATTTTTTTATGAGAAAAATGATAATGAAATAACGTGCTTATTATCGTTTGAAAATGGACTAATCGGCAGTTTTGAATCTAATATTTTGAAGCAACCTTGCACACAAACAATACAAGCTATTGAAGAATCAGAATTGTTTATTATCGACTATCGCGATTTAGAAGCATTATATGACAAAAGCACTAAGTTTGAACGTGTTGGCCGCATGATTTTAGAATATTATATCGCATTTTTACAGCAACGTATTACCTCTTATTTATTAGACACGCCTGAGGAACGCTATCGAACTTTGGTAAACGAAACACCCGATTTATTGAATCGCGTGCCTTTACAATATATTGCATCTTATATTGGCGTAACGCCTGTATCATTAAGTCGAATACGCAAGCGAATTTTGAAGAAATAAAAATATCATTTGTAGTATTAGTTTTCACATACTTTTTAGGCACCTATTTTCCGATGTTATTGGCTTATTGGTGACGCATGTAATGTACATAGATATGCTATCTAAACAACAACAACGTCAAGAACATGGGCATAAAAAAAGGCCATATGTTTATTAAACATACAGCCTTCAATATACATCTTACACTTTCTAATTCATTACTAAGTTAGCGCTTTTGACATCGCCTTCACTTAAAGTTACAGCAGTATGTTTTTCCTTATCTACGGCACCTACTCTATACAGTATTCCATAATAGAATTCCTCACTTGTGTTAGATGAATTCCATAATACATCATCAGGAGAAACTATATTAAATACAGCACTTCCATCGCTTCCTGTCGTTGCTGTTTTATGTGTAAAGAGAGGATCATTACCATGAACAATAAAAGCAGTTTTTGTGTACATGTGTACATCTACACCAGACTGTGCGACACCACTTCCATCTTTTACAATGATTGTTACTTGAGTTGTCTTTTTTTCGTTTTCTTTTGTACATGATGTTGTCACTAATACAAATGAGAGCATAGAAATAAATACCGTTAAAAGTTTTTTCATAAATAAATTTGTTTAATTGTTATTAATTTGTGAATCTATATTTCAAATATATAACTAAATTTTTATAAAACAACTATACTTCTACGCTATTATTTTTAGCTACTTCACCTAAGAATGTGCCGGCCTCTGTCATGGTGCGTTTACCTGTTTCGAAGTCAACATGTACTAAGCCAAATCTATAATATTGACCAATGTTCCATTCATGATTATCCATAGTGCTCCAATGGAAATAGCCATTTATCGGAATGCCCTCTTTTTGTGCTTGATGCACCCAGCCTAAGTATTCTTTTATACTTTCAATTCTAAATTTTGGATCGTGTGTACACACACCGCTTTCCGTCATAATAATAGGTTTTTTTGTTTTGTTCCAATAGCGATGAAACATTTCATAAAAACCTTTAGGTTCATATTCCCACATGAGGTCAACACGACGGCCTAATTTTTCTAATTTGCCTGGTGAGAAAATATTATCGACAGGCATCGGTCGGAAAGACATGCGCGCATAGTAACTTAGTCCTTGAAAATCTACTTTTAAAAAATGTTTGTGGCAATAGTCCATAAACCACCAGTCGAACACTTTAGCAATCAGATGTCCTGGAAATATTTCTCCAACAAATTTTACTGTATTATGCGAAATGCCTATTGGCGCTGTTGATTTTGCTTTAATGATATCATATGCTTCGTCGTGTGCTCTGCCTATTTCTTTTAACACTTTTCTAGCCGTTAATATTTTACCTTTTTTAAAAGGCGGAAAGCTTCCTAAAATCCAGCCGTTTGAGATATATACATTGGGTTCGTTAAATGTATTCCATGTATCTACTAAATGTCCGAATGTGTCCACTGATTTTTGCACAAAATCTAACCACATTTTTCTATTGCCTTCTTTTTCCCAGCTGCCTTCTTTTTCAAACCAAAGTGGATTGGTAAAATGATGCAACACCAACATAATGTGTTTGCCTCTACGTTTTAGTTCTTCCATAAAACGCAAATAGGGTTCGACTTCTTTTGGGTCGAATGGAGCAAAAGGTGCTTTTTGTAATTTTGCCCAATCATGACTCATACGATAAGCATTGCCTAATTGGCATATATATTCCAAATCTTCGTCTCTATGCAAGTCGTGTTGCGAGCATTTATCAAAGATGGTTCCGTCGTGGCATTTCAATCCTTTCCAGGTGTTCTCTGATGCTGTTTCAATTTGATAAGCTGCGGTAGAAGTGCCCCAAATAAATCCTTCGGGAAATTGTAATTTCATGCGTTTAGAATAATTAGTGTATTAAGGTTGTTGCAATAAATCTGCGTATATAACAAAGATAAGAAACAATTTTGCATTAAAATTATTTTTATCTTAGTTGAGGCAATGCAAAGCAATTCTTTAGAATATAATAACAATAGAATCCAAGTGCGCAACAGAAAAAGTATGTTGGAAATTCGGATTCCTATCAAAAAAAATAGTATTGCGCTACTTATGATGCTATTGGCAACAGCGGCATGGACTGTAGGTTTATATGTTTTGGTTCGTATTGAATTGCATCTTCAATATTTTTGGTATAAAGCTGGGCTCATTTTAGCCATTGCCGCATGGTTTGTTTTAGGCATGACGGTTGCCAGTTTCTTTATCTGGTTATTTTTTGGTCGTGAGAGAATTTTAGTAACTAATAAATATTTGATTACAGACAAACCCTTGGTATTGTTTTATAGAAGAAATATCTATGATATTGCTGCAATATCTAATCTTAGAACCGATATAGAAATTTACAAAGCCAATCGCGGCGGCACATGGATTGACGAAAGCAGAACAGTCATTCGCTTTGACACTACAGACAAATTGGTCACTTTTGCAAGAGGCATTACAAAGCAAGAAGCGGAATTTATATTACTACAATTGGCAAAATCTACTTACTTACAGAAACAGCAATTTGCCGTCGAGCAGCATTTTTAATTCAACAATTCTTTTCCTGCTTTTTTTACAATTTGTAGTTTCACGCTCGCCTGGCTATCTTTCTTGGCTTTTTCATTGAAATAATAATACAAATTGCCTACTATTTGTTTCGCTCCTTGTTTGTTGTAGTTCGATTCTTCATACGTATAAATGTCTTTTAAAAACAAAATACCTTTTTCTAAATCTGTATTGTTTGCTTTTTCTAAATAGTCGGCAAAACTTCTAAAATTGCTGTAGAATGTATATGGTCCGTTTAACCAGATTGCTTTTTTAAAAAATTCCATATTATCAGCAGTAGTATCTTTAAAAATTCTACCAATAGCCACTAATAATGAAGAATTTTCTGTAGAAGAAAGTTTCGTCGCATAAGTATAAGCTTTGCTTTTATCATAAGTATTGAGTTGAGCAAGTGCTGCACTCAAGCAAATGAAAGAAGAGTCATTTTTAAGCACAGTTTCCAATACATCTATGCTTTTATTTTTTTCTAAGCGTGCATATTTTTGTATTGCCTTTTCGCGCACATGTGAGTTATTGTCTGTATAAATCACTTGTTGTAAGGCTAATGACAGTTTTGTTTTATTGTCAAACTTATCGATTTCAATGGCATCAAGAGCTTCTTCCCGCAAAGTCCAATTTTTGTCCTGTAAGGCTTTTAACAACAATTCTTGAATGGTAACATTAGCTTTCTGCACCAATGCGAGTGCATTTATTGCCTCTAACTTATCTACAAATAAAGGTGCATTGTAGTATTTAAAGAGATTTTGCACCGTGCTTAAGTTTTCTGTTTTTTCGCAAACCAATACTTTATCTGCGTCAAAGTTGACTAATTGTGGAACAGTGTCAGATGGAAAATAGAATGTTTGAATTCTGTCAGTGATATCGATTACTTTGGTTTCTTTTGTGTTATTACTATAAATATCTACTTTGGTTGGAATGCGAAACGTGGGTCCATCAATACTACGTTGTGTTTGGCGAACTGTGAGTGCAATGGTTTTATTTTTTTCATCGTATTGATGTGTTATGTCAAGAATTGGATGTCCTTTATCGAGCCACCATTGATTAAAAAACCAGTTCAAATCTTCGCCAGTAGTCTCTTCAAAACATTTGCGCAAATCAGACAATTCTGCATTATTGAATTTATATTGTTGCAAAAATTTATTTAAGGATTTAAAGAAAGCATCATCGCCAACATAATAACGCAACATATGTAACACAGCGCCACCTTTTTCATATCTGATGCCATCAAAAACATCAGAAGGATGGACGTAATAGTAATTTACAATTGGTTCATTTTTGTATTTATAGGTGCGAAAATATTTCTGTGTAGATTTATATTTAACGGCATCGCCTTCATCTTTTCCATCTCGAAAATCGTACCATAGATATTCGGAATAATCTGCAAAAGATTCGTTAATAGTTAGGTTTGCCCAAGACTCAGCCGTTACCAAATCACCAAACCAGTGATGAAATAATTCGTGGGCAATTATCCAATCAAAATCGCCATCTATTAGCTGTTGACGATGGCACAACATTCTATCAAAATAAATGATAGCCGATGTGTTTTCCATTGCACCTGCAGTATAATCGTAAGACATTATATTGCCAAGCTTGTCCCATGGATAATCAACACCTAAAATTTTAGAAAAAAATTCCATCATGGCCGGCAGGTTTTTAAATATTTCCGCCACATCATCTTTATACTTTGGAAAAGTATAAGCCGTTACTTCTTTATCGCGCCATTTATCTCTGCTGATATAGTAATCGCCAACGCCTAAGAAAAACAGATACGGAGAATGCGGTTTGTCTTGCTTCCAATGATCTGTTTTTGTGCCATCTCCATTTGGTTTGCTGTCGATCAATAAACCATTGGATAGCGATACCATAGCCGTGTCGATAGTTACAAAAATTTCTTGTGTTGATTTTTGGTTGGTGGCATCTAAAGTAGGAAACCAACACGACGCAGATTCTGATTCGCCTTGCGACCATAAATGCATTGGTTTATACGGATTTTTATCTTCCGTATCGATAAAGTACAAACCACGACCATCTTCGACCTGCAAGCTGTCTTGCTGATAAGGCAATGCGACATAATCTATCTCAATTTCGATTTGGTCATTTTTTGAATAATATTTATCTAAGTCTATGTTTAAAAGCAAATTATCGTAAGTAAACTTCAGTGTTTTATACGTTTCATTAGTTTTTAATGCAACCGCAGCTATTTGCATCCATTTAGCATCTAGCACTAATTGATTTTGTTCGTAAAAGTGTGGCTTTAAGGTAAGCGTGGCTTTTCCGCTTAGTGTTTTTTGTTTAAAATTAGGTGTAAGATGTAGTTTGGTGCGTTGCAGATCAAATAATTTTTGATAAGAAGCTTTATAGCTCGTGATAAAGTTTTGAGGCGTTACCACAATCTCTTCCAGTTGGCTGTGATATTTTTTTTTCGACTTTTTACGTGGACAATTTGCATATAAAACACTAAAAACCAACAACATACAGACCAATAAACCAAATTTACGCATAGATACTTATTAACATAGTTTGAAAAAGTAAAGATATTGAATTATCCCTAATTACTTAATATCGTGTTGTGATTACAAAATTACAAAATGAATTAGTTAAACTATTGTTCTATATCAAGAAAAAGTAGTCTGTTTTATATAAGATAAAAAAAGAAAATAAAAACACAATCATGAGATATAAAGTATTTTACAAGGAAGACAATGCACACGAAATTGAATTAGACGAGCAGCAAATAAAAATCGATGGCAAAGCAACAGATATTGACCTTGTAAAACTATTGGACAATAAATTTCATATTCTGCAAAACCACAAGTCATATAATATTGAGGTGTTGCATACTGATTATAATTTAAAACGATTTTCCATAAAAGTAAATAACAATATCTACGACTTAAACTTACAGACGGAATTAGATATACTACTCGAAAAAATGGGCATGTCCTCTGCCGGCGATGAAAAAATGGACAATGTAAAAGCGCCAATGCCTGGCTTAGTTTTAGATGTATTGGTAGAAATAGGACAAGCCGTAAAAAAAGGCGACAATCTATTAATATTGGAAGCCATGAAAATGGAAAATATTATTAAAGCAAGTGGAAATGGCATTGTAAAATCAATCAAAATAAACAAAAAAGATGCCGTTGAAAAAGGGCAACTGTTGATTGAAATGGAATAATTAAATCAGTGTGAAATTATTCAAACAATGACATAAAAAATTGTGTTAAAACGACAATAGCCTTTCCTCTTTATCATAAATTACATGCACATAATTCCACATGACATAGAAAAATATATTGATGTGCACACGAGTGCCGAAAGTACTGTTTTGCAGCAGCTCAATAGAAAAACACAAACTGATGTGTTAATGCCACAGATGTTGAGTGGAAAAGTGCAAGGTCAATTTTTAAAATTTATTTCGCAAATGGTACAGCCAAGCCGTGTGTTAGAAATCGGCACTTTCACAGGTTATGCCGCTATTTGCTTGGCTGATGGCCTAAGTGCTGATGGCAAACTTTTCACTATTGATATCAATGAAGAGCTGGAAGACATCGTGCGCACGCATGTAGAAAAAGCTGGATTGCAAAATAAAATTGTGCAAATCATTGGCAATGCTGCTCAAGAAATAAGCAAGCTCAACGAAACATTCGATATTGTGTTTATAGATGCAGACAAACAAAACTATAGTCTATACTATGATTTGGTCATCGATAAAGTGCGCAGTGGTGGATTTATATTGGCAGACAATGTACTTTGGAGCGGAAAAATTATTGATGAGAAAAAAGATAAAGACACACAAAAATTAGCAGAATTTAACGATAAAGTGCAACAAGATAATCGCGTTGAAAACGTTATCATCTCTATACGCGACGGCATTATGATGATTAGAAAAAAATGAAAATGAAAATCAAATATTCGATACTGTTTTTTACTTATTTGCTACTAAGTACTTTTAGCATTAACGCACAAAAATTAGACACGGCGTCTATCATTGCATATATCAAACTGTATAAAGATATCGCTGTCTCCGAGATGCAGCGCACTGGCATTCCGGCTAGCATTACACTGGCGCAAGGCATACACGAAAGTGGTTTTGGCAAAAGTTATTTAGCACAAAACACCAATAATCATTTTGGTATAAAATGTAAAGAAGAATGGAAAGGAAAAACATTCAAATACACTGATGATGCACCTAATGAGTGTTTTCGCGTGTATGACAAAGTAGAAGATTCTTATATCGACCATTCTAACTTTTTAAAATACAGACCACGATACGCTGACTTGTTTTTGTTAGATAAATATGATTATAAAGGCTGGTCCTATGGTTTAAAAAAAGCTGGCTATGCGACGAATCCAAAATATCCTGTTATACTCATCAAAACCATTGAAGATTTCGAATTAACAGCATTTGACAAAGGTATTAATCCTGCATATTTACAAACAACTTTAGTAAGTATAAATAAACCTATAGCCAACGATGAGCAATTAAAAAAAGACACGCCTGAAATAATTCAGCATACTTTTGAAGTGGAAAAAAAAACTGTAATTGAATCAGTTAACAAGCAAAATACGGTGCCAGTAAGCACTAAAAAATTAAACAAAACAATTACAAAAATTAATAAGTGCAAGACTGTAAAAATTTATCCTTCAAAAGGCGAAACACTCGATTTAATTGGCAATGTAATGCGTATCGACAAAGAAAAATTGTTGACCTTTAACGATGTAAACGACGATTATGTTTGGAAAGATGGACAAACCATTTTTATTCAACAAAAGAAAAAATCAAACAAAACAGAGCCTAGTTATAAAGTAAAACAAGAAGATAATCTTTGGAGCATCTCTCAAAAGAAAGGCGTGCGTTTGACGAGTTTATTAAAAATGAATAAACTTAGTGCCAATGAAGAACCTGCAGTGAAAGAAACTATTATGCTAAAAGGAAAAAGCAAGCTAAAACCTGCCTTACGCAGTCAAAAAAATACAGACAGCACTATAAAAAATACTATCGTATCAACACCAACAAAAAACGTAATTTACGATACAATTATTCGCGCAAGAGACACTGTTTATCCTAATATACAAACAGATGCAAAATTATCTGTCGATAGTAATAAAATATTAGGCTGGGAAAGTGAAACAAAACTCTTAGAAAAACCAAGTGCCATAACTTATCCAGTACAATCAAAACCGGAAAGTATTGTAACAGTAGAAAAAACAAATACAACAACTGCGGATATGCCAACAGTATATCCAAAAACAATTGACTATGCAAAATTGCCGAAAAGTAGCACAGGTTTGCACACAGTTATAAAAGGTGATACGATGTATAACATTTGCAAACGCTATAATATTACAACAGCACAATTAATGGAATGGAATAATTTATCAGATCAAAGTGTTAAATTAGGACAAGAATTAAAAATACAACAGTAATTTTTTGTACTGAAAAAAATTCGAAATGCAAACCATTCAAATTAAAGATAAACTTTTTAAACAATACATTTCCGACGCAGAAATTCAACATCGAATTCAAGAAATTGTTGCCGAGCTTTTATCAAAATATCACGACAAAAGTCCTGTATTTATTGTGGTTTTACGAGGTGCATTCATGTTTGCTTCTGATATTTTAAAAAAGTATAATCATCCTTGCGAAATAGAATTTGTGAAGCTGACCTCTTACACAGGCATGGAATCGACTGGAAAAATAAATGTGAGTTTACCTATAAAAGAAGAAGTGATTAAAGACAGACATATCATCATTATTGAAGATATCGTCGATTCTGGATTAACGATGGATTTTTTCAGTCATTACATACAAGGCATGCAACCTGCATCTGTGGCACTTGTATCTTTTTTATACAAACCAGAGAACCTTGTAAAGCCTGTAAATATTGACATCGTCGGCTTTACGATTCCAGAATTATTTGTAATCGGTTATGGCTTAGATTATGACGGTGAAGGTCGTAATTTGAGTGCCGTCTATCAAGTAGCTGATTAATTAGCAGCAACGATTACAGCACCATTTTTCTTTGCCCAAACGAAGTTTACACCTTTCGTGTTTTTATTGATTTTTGCACCACTCATGCGCACAAAAACATTGATATTTCTTTCGAGCAATGTCAATGCATTGCCGAGTGCTTCCGTTTCTACCATTTCGGGAGCACTATTGACTTGCGCTGTGATGCTAGATGTCTGTGCATAATCAAAAATAGCATTTGTGACATTTGCACCTTGCAAATTTGAACCTTTTAAATCAGTTAGCAAGAGGTTTGCTGTTTGCAAATTAGCCTCTGTCAAATCAGCAAATTGCAAAACGGCTTCTTGCAACAATGCTTGTGTTAAATTGGCTTTTTGCAAATTGGCATATTGCATTTTAGCAGCAAATAAATCTGCTTTCGATAAATTTGCGCCGCTTAAATTCGCATTTGACAAATTACAATCATATAACTTACTAGATGACAAATTCGCGCCACTTAAATTGGCGCCACTTAAGTTCACTCCATGTAAATCTAGTTTAGATAAATCAGCACCTGCTAAGTCAGCATTGACCAAGTTTTTTTCGCCTTTCTTAGCCAAGGCTAACCATTGTGCGACGCTTTTTTGCGCTATGCTATTCATCAAAATACATAGCAATAAGGCATGTAAAAAGAAGACTTTTTTTATCATAATGAATTGCGTGTTGACTAGTGAAGATACAAATAAAGAAACAAAAAATAAAGTTAAAAAGTCAAATTTTGATTGAGTATCAACTGATTGTCAAAAATGTGCTGTGCCATTAAAAAAATCGAGTTTTAATAAAAACATAACGATAACTTGCTTGTTTATTGGATTAATTAATTAATATTCAATGATTTAAAAAACAATGATTTCGTTTAATAAATTTCCAATTTCAGAAAAAATATTGTATTTTTGCAGTCCTTTTTAAATCTAACACTAATTAGGCATGTCTAATTCATTAAACGAATATCAAATACCACATGCCGGATTGAAAAAGGATATTCATGAGTTTTCTTATGAATTAACAGAAAAGTTCTTTGCCAATTTTGAAAATGCACTCATTCAAAAATGTGAAATTCAAGTCAATATTATCCTCGATAATAGACAAGAACCACTATTGCTTGAAATAGATATAGATGGTATTGTGTGGAGCGATTGTGACAAATGCACTGCGCCTATTCCAATCGTCATTCATTCTACATTTGAAATCAATGTGAAATACACAAATGACGAAACGCTGAAACACACAGACGAAACCGATATTATGTATATCGCTAGAGATGAGCAATACATCGATATCGCTCAATATTTGTATGATTTCGTGCATTTATCCATTCCTGTTCATGTTATCTGTGACCAACCCGGAAAAACAGATTACTGCGATATGGAAATTATTGGCTTATTAGAAAAACAACAAACAACATCAGATACAGATCCGAGATGGTCTGGTTTAGATAAATTAAAAGACAAATTAAATTAGAATAAAATGGCACATCCTAAACGTAGACAATCTACTACAAGACGCGACAAAAGACGAACACATTACAAAATGGAAGCACCAAACGTAGTTACTTGTAAAGTAACTGGCGAAAGCCACCTTTCTCACAGAGCTTATGTTTCTGGTAATGATTTATACTACAACGGTAAAGTATTAATCGAAGGATACGTAAAATAATTTAGACCAATTGGTGGGAGACCTTGGATGTAGAGAAAAATCTCAAGTCTAAATCTCATATCTCAAAATCTACAAAAATGGCTTCTACATCAGATATCAGAAATGGTATGTGTATCAACTTCAACTCTGACATATACAAAGTAGTGGAGTTTTTGCATGTTAAACCAGGAAAAGGTGCAGCATTCGTGCGTACTAAATTAAAAAGCATTACCACAGGCCGTGTATTAGAAAATACATTTCCTGCAGGTGCAAAATTAGACGAAGTTCGCGTTGAATATCGCGAGTATCAATATTTATATCCTGAAAATGATGCTTATACTTTCATGAATAATGAAACGTATGAGCAAATCACAGTTCCTGGAAATATCATCAATGCTCCTGAATTCTTAGAAGAAGGCATGAACGTAAAAATATCTGTTCGCGCAGAAGACGAAATGCCATTAACTTGCGAGCTTCCTGCAACTGTAATTGTAGAAGTTACTTACGCAGAACCTGGTATCAAAGGTGATACAGCAACGAATACATTGCGTCCAAGTACCGTTTCTACCGGTGCAAAAGTTATGATACCTTTATTTATAAATGTGGGCGATAAAATAAAAGTAAACACAGAAACAGGTGCTTACATGGAACGTGTAAAATAATACCATTTCAATATGTATAAAAAAATGCTTCACCTTCTTGTGAAGCATTTTTTTTGCATTTAAGCGTAGTCACATCTTAATATTGACACATGATTAGATGACTACATTTTCAAATTATTATCTATATTTGATACATGGATATTGCACAAATCAAAAAGCTTATACAATTATTAAACGATAATCATTTAGGCGAATTAAAAGTACAAGATGGTGATTTTAAAATTAGCATCAAACATAGAGATTATGCAAAAACAAGTGGTGTTGCGTCTGTCATTTCAGCTCCTGTAGCTACAAGCACACCAAGTATAGCACAAGAAACTGCTACTGCACCAAAAAAAGAAGAAACGCCAAGTGGCCATTATCAACCGGTAAAAGCACCGATGATTGGTACTTTTTATCGTGCAGCAGGTGAAGGCAAAGAACCTTTTGTAAAAGTAGGCGATAAAGTAAAAAAAGGCGATGTATTATGTATCATCGAAGCCATGAAACTCTTTAATGAAATACAAAGCGAAGTATCAGGCAAAATAATAAAAGTAATGGTGGATAATGCACAAGCCGTTGAGTATGACCAAGCATTATTTTTGATAGAGTAATCACATATTAATATAGTAGCTAGGCTACTAAGGTTACTGTAAAGTGTTTAATTTGTATTGAGAATCTATGCATATCTAACAATTATCAAAGCATTTCATATTCATCAATAAATAAAATATGGAGCAGAAAGAATATTCACACATGACTGACCAAGACTTATTAGATGAATGGAAAAAATTGAAAAAATTCTCCATTATCAATGGATTTATTATTGGGTTTTTAGCAGGAATCATTTTTTATAGTGTGATTAAAAACACTTGGGGTTTGCTTACATTAATTCCATTGTTCTTCATCTATAGATTATTGAATGACTCGAGAAATAAAAAGAAAAGCGCATTACAAAAATTATTAGAAGAACGTAATATAAAATATTAATTCGACTAGTAGCTGTTTTTGTAAAGTATAATATCTAAGCCTATTATCAGTATTTGCTCAAAGCTGAATAATTATAACGACAAAATTATAATAAAAAAAAGTCATACCATGTGTTTACATGATATGACCTACAGAACAATAATTAACGCAGCATAACAGGTGAATGAGTCACACCTTTTATTTTGTAAAATTGTAAAAATTAAAGCTCGTCGATAGCATTCATTACTCTAGTGGTAATGGCATTACAGTAAATCGCATTAAACTCAAACATTTCTTTTGCAGAATATGATTTCTCTATTTCATCGCGTAGCATCGACTTTGCACGATTCAAACGCACTTTCACGTTTGTAGGGCTGATGCCTAACAAATAAGCCGTTTCCACTACACTCAGTTCGTTAATTTCTCTGAGCGAAAAAACTACTCTATAATTTTCAGGAATTTTTGCCAATGCCGTTTCTATAATTTGTGCTATTTCGCGCTGATGAATGGCAGCATTCGTGTCTGTATTTGATTTAGTAAACATAGGTAAATCATTTTCATGAATAAGTTGTGATGTTTCATTTTTGAAACTGAATTTTTCTCGTTTCTGATAGCAATTATTCATCATAATTCGGATAATCCAAGTTTTAAAGCTCGACCGATTTTCAAATTGCGCTAAGTTCTTATAAGCATCTACAAAGCTGTCTTGCATCAAATCTTGCGTGTCTTCGTGGTTATAATTGTATGCTCGCCCAACTTTATACAGATGTGGATTAAAGCGTCGAACAATGAGCTCATATAGTGCTTTTTCGCCACTTATTACACGCTGTACAATTTCAAATTCTGATAATTCTTTGTTTTGTAGTTCCATCATTTTGCTATTATTGAAGAAATTTTTGCTAATGAAAATGCAGCAATTGCCATCACTAAATCTCTGACTGCCACATCTACATAATTAAATCCAATTAGTAAACTAAGCGCAATGCCTACCAGCCATGCAGAAACAATATAAGCACCTATTTCTGTTTTTATGAGAACAATAATTCCAGCAATAATTTCAATTACACCAACAATCATCATAAACGTCGAACCAGAAAATGGCAGCATGCCTGCCAATGTTGGATTAATGTACTGTTCCCAATTAGTAAGCAAGTTAGTAAATTTATCTGCACCGGCAACGATTGGCACTAAGCCAAATGTAAACTTTAGTAAAGTATAGACAGATGCAAGCGATTGATTTTTTGTTGTAGTTTCCATTTTATTATTTTTTTTGTTGTTACTATCTATTTAGAGTAATCGAACAAAAAAAAGGTTACAAAAAATGTAAAAAAAATTGCGCCTATTTGCAAAATTGGCTTATTAATAGAATAAATGAAGCAGAACCTTAGTGTTGTAACAAAATTATTTTAATACCTCATCAGCATTAATCCAGTATAAATTTCCTTTGCCATTTTGTACTTGTTGCATTTCTTTTAGAAAAGTATCTATGTTTAATTTTTGCTTATACGATTTCTGAAGCTTAGTTCTATTGCTTGTAAACACAAAGAATTTATTGTCAAAACTGATAAACGGACAATAATCTAATTTATCAGAATTTATTTTCGATCCAAGATTTTTTGCTTTTGACCAAATGCCATTGGCCTCTTTTTTACTGATATATAAATCGCAGCCACCCAAATCATCGCTTCTGCCGCACGAAGTGAAAATGATCACAGAATCATTTGGTGAAACAAAGGCATTAAACTCATACAAAGCCGTGTTTACCGAATCAGAAATACTTTCTGGTGTTGTATAGTTTCCATTTACATATTTGCTCATCCAAATGTCTTCTTTACCTTTTGAATGCTTGTATTGAGCGGTGAAATATAGCGTGCCTTTGTTTGTTATAGCAGGATAAAACTCATCGGCTTCTGTATTAATTACATTTCCTAAATTTTTTGGTGTTTGCCAAATGCCATTTACTTTTTCTGTTTTCCAAATATCAAAATCTTTTATTGCACTATCATTGTCCAATGGTCTGTTCGAAGCAAAAAACAAACTATTTCCGTCAGGAGCAAATGTAGCTTCTAAGTCGTAAAAATTCCCTGAAAATGGTGCTACATCTAAATACCATTTCCCGTTTTTCTTTATCATGTGTAAAATAGTAGCTATCGTATTTTTATTACTTTCTAGCGTAAAAAATATTTCATCATTTTTTGGAGATATCGTAAAATCTCTTACTGAAAGATGATCGAAATCTTTCGGCAGACGCACTAATTCCACGCTATCTTTCGAAAATACTAATGGCAATTTGAAGTTACTAGGTTTGCCAGCATACACAACACCTTTTAACAGTAACAGGCACAAGATAATCTTCTTCATTTTCTAAAAATAAAACAAAATGTAGTTAAATTAGCATACTTATGTTTCAAAAAATACTCATAGCCAACCGTGGTGAAATCGCTTTGCGCATCATTCGCACTTGCAAAGAAATGGGCATTAAAACGGTTGCCGTTTTTTCTACTGCAGACAGAGATAGTATGCACGTTACCTGTGCTGATGAAAGCTTTTGTATTGGACCACCTGCCGGAAAAGATTCATATCTAAAAATGGATAGCATTCTAATGGCTGCTGAAATTACAAAAGCAGATGCTATTCATCCTGGTTATGGCTTCTTGGCAGAGAATGAAACATTCGCTAGAAAATGCGCTGAGAAGAACATAAAATTTATCGGACCAACGCCGGAACAAATACACGCAATGGGCGACAAAATCACAGCAAAAGAAACCATGATAAAGGCAAAAGTGCCCGTAATTCCTGGCTCTGAAGGCTTGATTACAGATATTGCCAAAGGTAAAAAACTAGCGAAAGAAATTGGCTATCCTGTTATCTTAAAAGCAACTGCAGGCGGCGGCGGAAAAGGCATGCGCATCGTTTGGAATGAAAGCGAATTTCAATCCAACTTAGAAAATGCACAAGCAGAAGCAGGCGCAGCATTTGGCAATGCTGGTATGTATTTGGAAAAATATATCGAAGAACCACGACACATAGAAGTGCAAGTGGCTGGCGACCAGTTCGGCAATGCAGCCCATTTTTCAGAACGTGATTGTTCGATACAACGCCGCCATCAAAAATTAGTAGAAGAAAGCCCGAGTCCATTTGTTGATGATGCTTTGCGCAAAAAGCTTGGCGATGCTGCGGTAAAAGCAGTAAAAGCAATTCACTACGAAGGTGTTGGCACCATCGAGTTTTTAGTGGATAAGCACAAAAGTTTTTATTTTATGGAAATGAATACACGTATTCAAGTGGAGCATCCAGTGACAGAAGAAGTAGTTGGTGTGGATTTGATACGCTTGCAGATAGAACTTGCTGCGGGAAAGAAACTAGAGAAAGCAGAATACTTTCCGCAAGGTTGCGCCATTGAATGCCGTATCAATGCAGAAAATCCGTATGATAATTTCAAACCATCGCCGGGAAAAATTTTGAACTATCAAGCCAGTGGTGGTTATGGTGTGCGCATGGATTCTCATGTGTATAATGGCTATATCATTCCGCCGTTTTATGATTCTATGATTGCGAAACTGATTGTGAAAGGCAATACACGATTAGAAGCGATTGACAGAATGAAACGCGCTTTACACGAATTAAAAATTGATGGTATTAAAACTACGATTCCGTTTCATTTACAATTAATGGATAACGAAGATTTCCGCAAAGGAAATTTCACCACAAAGTTTTTAGAAGATTTTGAAATGAATGAGGAAGAGTGATTTGTTTCGCTTGGTGGGCGACGACAAGCGATAGAGAAAATGGTTCGTGAGGAAAATTGGGTGTGTGATTTTATGTTGTTTCTTGAGGACACCATAAGTGTTCGGAAGATTACGTTGTATTATAAGAATAGAGAAATTGATTTACTTTTTCAATATTTCCATCACATAGTATGACAAAATTACGAACAAGTTCTCTTTCTAAATCTTGAA
>JADKZZ010000065.1 GCA_020848475.1 Chitinophagales bacterium
GATGTTCTGCACTCAATGTTTCGTTTAGCACACCAATAACAGCAACACTTATGGAACCACCAATTTGACGAACCATATTAGAAATTCCAGAAGCTTGACCGACGTCTTTACCATTTAAGCCACCTAAAGTAAGACCAGACAAAGGCACAAATAAAAATGCCATTCCTAAACCACGCACTAATAATGGCCAAAACATGGCATCTGCACCTGTATTCGTTGTGAAAATAAAGGAAGACCAATACACAAATGCGCCTGTAATGGTAAAGCCGAAAGTAATCATAAATTTGGGCGGCATTCCTTTTGTTAAAAGCATTCCTATCACTGGCATAAGCATACCACTTAACAGCGCACCAGGTATAAACATTTCACCAGATTTTTCGGCCGTAAAGCCTAAAAATGCCTGCATATAAATTGGATAAATAAATACACTTCCGTACAAAATAAATCCTAATACAAAGTTCATAATTGTACCAATGGCAACATTTCCTCTTTTTAAAACACGTAAATCTACAATTGGATTTTCTGCTGTCAACTCACGAATGACAAAGCCAATAATTCCGACAACTGCAGCAACAGTAAACATCACAATATAACTCGACTCAAACCAGTCGTTGCGCTCACCTTGTTCTAATACCAACTGCAATGAACCAATACCAACTATTAATAAAATAATGCCTAACCAATCGACACTTGCGTCTGATTTTTTTTCGAATGGATTATCTCTGATATAGGTTAATGTCAGAAATACTGCAATGATACCAATCGGAATATTGATATAAAAAATAATTGGCCATGAGTAATTATATACCAAATATCCACCTAAATAAGGACCAATCGTTGGGCCGACAATTACGCCCATACCAAACATTGCCATTGCCATGCCTATCTTTTCAGGCGGATAAATTTCTTTTAAAATAGTTTGTGAAGTGGCAAATAAAGCACCACCACCGATGCCTTGCACAAATCGCCAAAACACTAAAGTCCAAATAGAATTTGACAAACCACACATCAGCGATGAAAATGTAAAAATAGCGACAGAGCCAGCGAAATAATATTTTCTACCAAAAGTAGAAGACAGCCAACCACTCATTGGCACGACTATTACATTGGCAATTGCATAGGCGGCAACGACCCAGCTTACTTCTGAAATAGTAGCACCTAAATTGCCCATTAATGTTGTAGTTGCCACATTTACTACTGTGGTGTCAATCAATTCTAATAAAGTACACAACACAACTGTAATGGTAATAATTACTCGTCGTGAGCCATACTCTATCAAACTGTCTGTTTGTGCTTGTGTCATTTTACAGTTATTGCATTTAAGCGTTTATAATTTAGCAATTACTTCACTTTTACAGCTACATTTACATTCATGCCAGCGCGCAAATCATACTTATCTGATTTATCATCTAACAATGCAATGCGAACCGGAATACGTTGTACTACTTTCACGAAATTGCCTGTTGCATTATCGGCAGGCAACAATGAAAATTTAGAGCCTGTCGCTGCTTGTACAGATTCGATTTTTCCTTTGAAGGTATGGTCAGGATAGGCATCGACTTTTACTTCTACATCTTGACCAACTTTCATATTTTCGATTTGTGTTTCTTTAAAATTAGCTGTTATCCAAAGCTGTGAGTCGTCAACCAAACTCATTAATATTTGTCCTGGATTTACCAACTGTCCTACTTGCACATTTTTCTTAGCAATATAACCATCGCAAGGTGCGATCAAATAAGCATAAGACAATTGCAATTGTGCAAAATCAACATTTGCTTGTTGTTGTTGAATGCCAACTTCTGCAAGATTTACTTGTGTGCCAACACCACTTGCTTGTGTGCGTGATGCTGATGCTTGTTGCTGTGCTGCTTTTAGTTGAGCTTGCGCCACTTGTACTTGTTTTTCTAATACTGCAACCTGTTTTTCTGCTGCCTCTTTTTCTGCTAATGCGGCATCGTATTGTGCTTGTGTCGCCGAAGTTTGATTATATAATTTTTCGTAGCGTTTATAATTTTCCGTTGCATTCCAGACACGCACTTTAGCTGCATCGACATTGGCTTTTGCGGTTTCAATGCCAGCCTGTGCAGTTACAATAGATGAAGAAACAGCACTTGCAGAAGCATCGGCAGACATTGCATTACTTTTTACAACATTGACATTTGCACCTGCACTTTTTGCGCTAATAATAGCTTGTTGCAATCTGATTTTTAGATCTCTATCATCGAGTTTTAATATTGTATCTCCTTTTTTGACGTGTTGATTTTCTTTTACATAAATCACATCAACATAACCTTGCACGCGTGGCGCAATTGGTACAATATTACTTTCTATTTGAGAGTTTTCAGTATCTTCATTATGCATAGCATACGTTATTTTTTTATAAGCAAATAACAATGCTGCGAGTAACAATAAACTACCAACAATTGGAGCAATTATCTTTTTAGGTGATTTTTTTTCAGTTGTATTATTTGTATTTTCCATAATTGAATTATTCTATTATTTCGTAAAATTATTTAATTGTACCAAGGCTTCTTTGTAATTTATAATTAGCAATCGCTACATCAGCTTGTGCGTTTAATAGATTAGTTTGTGCTTGTAATAGTAATTGGTCTGCTTCTAACACATCGCTTAGTAATGCGACTTGTGCATCAAAGCGATTATCTAAAATGCGTTTGTTTTCTTTTGCTTGTGTGATTGCTTTATTTGCCAAATCAATTTTTAGTAAAGCAACATTCAAGGCTTCATAATTTGCATTTACATCCATAGCAATGCCATCTTTGATTTGTGAAGTAACTTGTTCCAATTGTGCTTTCTGGTTTTTTGCATCGCCAACAATAGCACGTGCTGTATAGAGTTGCATAATATTCCAACTCAAACTTACACCGATATCCCAAGTTGCTTTAAACTTTGCTTCTGGAGGAAACATACGTTGATTGGGATTGTTATACATTCCATTTCCAACTGCATTTATGGTAGGCATGTAAGCACTTTTTGAAGCTTTAACCATATAATCAGCGGCTTTACTTCTAAACTCTTGCGCTTTTAATTCAGCGCGTTCATGAAAAGACGTGCTCACCATAGATTGTATGCTTGCTGTCGCTTCATTAACAATATCTGGATTTTCAACTTCAATTTTTGTCGTATTCTCTATACCTAATAAGACACACATATTGTAATTCATCACGTCTATTGCACTCTCTACATCGGCTTTTGATACTAATAAATTTGTTTTTTGCAATTCGGCGCGCATCACATCATTATTCAGCACGATACCTGCATCTTTAAATTTTATGATATCATTTACACGAGTTTGTGTTTGTGCTATATTGGAATCCAATAATATTTTAGCTTGTTGTAGTTTATATAAACTATAATATGCTTGTACGACACTCAGTTTTACATCTTGCAGATTTTTTTGTTTGTCAAAGCTTGCAGCTTCCTTTTGTTGGTCTAAAGATTTCATCGTGTTCCAATTCCGCAAACCTTGAAAAATAGGCTGTTGCAAAGTCACTCTATTATTGAATTGATTGACTATCTGTTCTATTTTAAATGCACCGCCAGCGATAATGATATCAGGAATGTTATCACTCAATCTCGTATAGCCTGCATTAATAGCCACTACAGGCAACATGGCATTTTGTGCTTGTTTCTTTTTGAAATCTAATGCTTGAATTTTAAGACTATCTATTTGCAATTGTTTGCTATGTTGAATTGCCAACTCAAATGCTTCCTGTAAATTCAATTTCTTAAGCGTTTGTGCTTGAATTTGCACTGCTAATATTAGGATTATCGATACTATACAAATTCTTTTCATCTTACTTTATTCCTAAATGATTCGTTAATAATTCTTTTAAATATTTTTTCAATCGTAGCTTATATTGTTTGCTAAACATCAGTTCTTTATCTTCTGTTTTTAAAACCTTACAAACAACAGGACTTGATGTTGTATAAATTTTCACGATGCCTATAATTGTCATTACTGTTAATTCAACATCGACTTTTTTAAATTCTTTTTGTTTAATTCCTTTCTGAATAACATCGTTAATGATGGTGAAATTTTGATGTAGCTGATTGGCAATTAATTCAGCCATTGCAGTTCGTTGTTCCATTGCCATTTCTCGGAAAATGATAGTCTGCATATTTCTGTGTTCAAAAAACTTATCCGTCAGTAAATCTACAATAGCAAAAAGTTTATCCGTTGAACAGTTGTATCGTTCAATATAATGTAGAATCAACTCTGAAGAAATCAACTTGCGAGTAACAACAGCTTCATATAGCTTTTCTTTTGAGCCAAAATAATATGACACCATCGCAATATTTATATCAGCTGCTTTCGATATTTCACGAATACTGACGGCCTCAAATCCTTGTTGGGCAAATAAATATTCTGCTACATCAAGAATATGCGCACGTTTATCATTTTGTATTTTTTCTTCCGACGACATCAGTTAAACACTTGTTTAATTTTGCATTGCAAATTTAATTAAACGTTTGTTTAATTTGCAAGTTAAATTTATGTAAACTAAATAATGTGAGAGTCCATAAAATTGAGTTACAATAAAATAAATTAGCATAAGACTTCCATTTCGTATATTTGCACTTCAATTTTTACCAATGGCACGCGAAACAGAAATAAAATTTAAAATAAAACTTGACGACCAAAACTTACCAGAACAGATAAAATGGTCGGCGAGTGATGGACCACAAGGCGATGGCGACGAATGCAAAAGCATGATGGTGGCGATGTGGGACGGCAACGAAAAAAATACGTTGCGTTTCGACATATGGACAAAGGACATGCAAATCGATGAAATGCATACTCACTTTTTTCAAATGCTATTAAGCCTTGGCGATACATATCACAGAGCTACTGGAAATCCATTCGTACAAGAAGATATCAAAAACTTTTGTATGCAATTAGGTGATAAAACACGCGAGTGGGAAGAATCTAAAAATTGAAATAATTAAAAAATGTAATAATGTATCAATGAGGCATTGTTACATTATTGAATTAATAAATTACTACATTAAAAATGTTACAAGCTACTAACCTTTCTATTATATTCGGCAGTCGTATTTTATTCGACAATGTTACCTTTACAATTCAACCGCGTGATAGAATTGGTTTAGTCGGCAGAAATGGTGCTGGAAAATCTACTTTATTAAAAGCAATCAACGGCGAATTAACTCCACAAGAAGGCGGCATTTCAAAGCCTAATGGTTATACGATTGGGTTTTTAAAACAAGAAATTCGAGGACAGCACGAACCTACGGTTTGGCTCGAAGCACAAACGGCATTCAAAGAAATAAATATTTTACAACAAAAATTAGACGACATTCAGCATCAGTTGGAAACTCGTACCGATTACGATAGTGATGATTACATGAATCTATCGCAAGATTTTTGTGATTTGAATGATCGCTTAGTGCATTTAGATATCGATGATAAAGACAAAAAAACAGAATTAGTTTTATTAGGACTTGGTTATAAAAGAGACGATTTTGAGAAAGCGCCTTCTACCTTTTCTGGTGGCTGGGCCATGCGATTAGAATTGGCGAAATTATTATTACAAAATCCTGATTTGTTGATGCTCGATGAGCCAACCAACCATTTAGATATCGAATCTATCATCTGGCTCGAAGAATTTTTTCAAAAATATGAAGGTGCCATTGTATTGGTTTCGCATGATAAAACTTTTTTGGATAATGTATGTAATAAAACTATAGAATTAGAATTAGGAAAAATGTATGAGTATAAAGCCAATTACTCAAAATACCTTATTTTAAAGGAAGATCGACGCGAGAAGCAACTACAAACTTTTAAAAACCAACAAGACCAAATTAAACAAATTGAGCGAAATATCGAACGCTTTAAAGCAAAAGCGAGTAAGGCGACTATGGCGCAAAGTTTAGTTAAAAAATTAGATAAAATGGAAATCGTTGAAGTGGAACAAGATGATGTTCGCTCGATGCGATTTAGTTTTCCTATGGGTCAGCAAAGCGGCAAAATAGTAGTAAAAGCTACTAACTTGGCGAAAAGCTATGGCGAGAAACAAGTTTTCCATGATGTCAATTTAGAAATTGAACGTGGCGATAAAGTAGCATTTATTGGAAAAAATGGAATGGGAAAAACGACAATGGCAAAAATCATTGCTAAAGAAATAGATTATACTTCTGGTAATTACGATTTAGGACACAATGTCAATATTGCATTTTTTGCGCAACATCATGCGGAACATTTGCCAAAGGAATTGACCATTTTGCAATACATGGAAGACACTGCACCGAATGAAGTTCGTGCGCAAGTACGCAATATTCTCGGTGCGTTTATGTTCAGTGGCGACGATGCGACGAAGAAAATTTCTGTGCTGAGTGGCGGCGAGCGTGCACGTGTTTGTTTAGCTCATTTGCTATTAAATCCGAGCAATACATTAATCCTCGATGAGCCGACAAATCACTTAGACATACGAGCTAAAGAAGTATTGAAAGATGCGATTTCCAAATATCCTGGCACGGTGATTGTCGTTTCGCACGACCGCGATTTTTTAGCAGGCATGACCAACAAAGTATTTGAATTTAATGATGGCGTGGTAAAAGAGTTTGTTGGCGATGTGAATGATTTCTTTGAAGAAAGAAGATTGGCTAATTTTAGAGAAGTAGAAATGAGAGATGAGACAAGAGAGAAATTGGAAAAAACAGTTGTCACAAATCCTAAATCTCAAGTCTCAAATCAAAATAATCAAGATAAGCAACTCAGGAATAAGATTTCAAAACTAGAAGAAGAAATTTCTATCAAAGA
>JADKZZ010000066.1 GCA_020848475.1 Chitinophagales bacterium
ACTGGCTAATATCAGTGACATCGCATTCATTTACTGCATACAATCGAACAGAAAATTTATTGTCTGTATTACAATCTTTGGAAACATTACCACAACTTCCTCTCGTAAATGTATATTGTAATAATGCTGGTAAATTACTATTGTCATAAATAGTATCTAATTCACCATTAACAAAAACCTTATACAGTGTACTTGATGGATTTACGCCAGATGTTTGTGCTAAATTTATTGGAAGTGTATAATTAGCAGGAATACATACCGTTGGCGATGATGCTGATATTGAAATTGTAGGTGCTTTACCGATTAACACATTATATACTTTTGTTGCTTTATTACAAGGTGCTGGCGTAGAACCAGTAACCGTATAAGTAATTTTATAGCTACCTGGTGCATAGTTGTGCGTCAATGGGCTGTTAAATGTAGCAGTGTTTACAACAGGACTGCCATCGCCCCAGTTTATACTGTAATTGCTATTGATGCTTAATGTTTTAGAGGCATTGCTTATTGATACGGTTTGTGCTGTTACGGCATTACAAAAAACGAAATTATTTGTTTCTGTTAATTGTGGATCTGGTGAAGGATTTACAGTAATGACTTTACCGCCATTACAAGGCACATTCGGAACCGGAATTAAATCGGAGTTGCTTTCTGCTAATAATATTCTATACTGCTGTTGGACAACATCACCTCTAAATGTAATTTTGATGATATTATCTTTTGTCGCATCATAAGGTAATAACACACTATAATCAGCAGGAGAGCTGGCCACACTACCAAACGGATAAACACCTTTATACACAATAATATTGTGATATTTTGAATAGGGAGGTTTTAGCTGAATGGTAACAACCTCGCCTGCGCAGACCGTTGTTTTGTCTATCGTAAAATCACAAACTGCTTTACTTTGTTTTACGCTTATGAAAAACAAGATAAATAGTAGTATTTGTATAGTATTTTTCATGATTTATTTAAAGTTAAAACAATTTCACAGCATTTTTTCCTGGAAAATCGTAACAATCAATTTTCTTTCCTTTCTTTTTCTTAGGTTGTAATAAGGCTACATTATTAAAGTTCATGCGCATCGTCACTTCGTGTTGTCCTCTACTTTTTGTTGTAACACCAGTAAAATCTAACTGATAGCTATATCCTACATTTAATGTCATCAAATTGTCTTTACCTAAATCCCAATCTATGCCGCCGACAAAAATTAAACCATGTGTGCTATTATTGCTGAATTTATTAAACTGATACATAGCACCTGCATATATTGGTTTAAAAGTAGCAAACATACCCGCATTATATACTCGTAATTTTTCTTGAAAATCAAACTTAAACACAGGCGACACATAAAAATCTACACTGCGTTTGTATTTGCCTCTTGACACTGGAAATATGGCGCCATAAGTCACAGTAAAACGCATGGGAATTTTTGTCGAAATATTTTCAAAAGACTCATCAGGACGTGTGAGATGATGCACGGCAAATCCTAAAGAATTATGCACTGGCCGTTTATGTATATCATATCGGAAACGCAATAACACGCCTGCGTCTAAATCAAACATGTTTACTTTGCGTAATACGATATTCGTGCTCGAGCCACCAGGCACCACACCTACTTCTGGGTCTAATTGGTCTGTGAAAATAAGCCTACTTCTATCAATAGATTTATTTAAAAAAGCACCGTTGATACCGATATGTAAGTTTATATTTTTAGAAATCCTAGCAATGTATGCATATGAAGCGGAAAAATAGTTGGTTTGCAATGTCTTAGCCTCCACACTTCTATAAGCAGTTACACCAACGCCAGAAGAGATTCTTGCTGATTGCACATCTAAGGCAATGCCATACGTATTAAAACCACCTGGCACATAATTCCATTGATTTTTATAAATCATCGCCACATTCAGGCCTTTTTCAGAACCTGTTGCTGCCGGATTTAAATACGTTCTAAACTGATAGAACTGTGCAAATGTTGGATCTTGAGCTAAGGACAAATTATAACATACGCTAATAAGTACAAAGCTTAAAAATACACTCTTTAATAATTTTCTCATTTCTGCTGTGATAACGGCTTATCTCTATTGGATTGACACAGAATGGCTTTCTTACACAAAAGTAGAATAAATAGTTCATAACTTCTTCTTTTTGAGTATAAAAGTTTGAAAGTGTGTATCTTTGTAAAAATTATTAGTATGCTATTATCATTTTTCCAAACCGAAGAAGGTGTTTCGTTTTTTAGCAACCTTCTCAATCTAGTCCATTTACATCTTTTATTTGCCGTGTTGTTTTTGATTTCTTACACAGTAAAATGCATTCTATTTCTTTCTGGTAAACAAGAAGACTTTTTGAATTATAAAAAGAAAACCTTATTGGTAGAAACTTTATTTTCTGTAGGATTCTTAGTGTTTGGATTTTGGGTGTTTATTTTTCATATAAAATATGGCGCTTACGCTTCCATGCATTGGCTCGACCCTAAAATCACATTAGCTATTATTGGCATTCCTTTAGGTATTGTTGGATTTAAAAAAGAAAATAAAAAACTAGTTGCTTTGTCACTAGCCTTCTTTTTTGTTGCCTTAATTATTGGATTGATGCATTATAGATAATAACTTTGTTTAGTATAAAATATTAAAAACATGAAAAAGATTAATATTCTCCTGCTATTATTAAGTGTTAGCCTTTCCGTTGCTTTAGCCAATAAAACAGTAAACTTATCTGTAAAAGGAATGCATTGTGGTGGCTGTGAAGTCAAATTCAAATCAACGGCCACTAAGATTGATGGCGTTCAAGAGGTAAGTGCTGTAAGTGCTGCCAACAGCAACGCAACAATCATCTACGATGAGAAAACCACAACAGAAGAAAAACTTATCGCTGCTCTGGCAGAAAAAACAGGTTATACCATTGCAGTTGCTGCTAATGCTGGCACTACAGTGGCAGGCAAACCAGCAGGATGTTGCATGAGCGGCAAAAGCAATCCCTCTTGCAAATCTGCAGATAAACAAAAATGCAGCAAGCAGAAATCAAAATGTGCTAAAGACTGATTTTACGTTGTAAATCAGCCTTTTACTAATTAAAAAGACCAAATAGTACACAATCTATTTGGTTTTTTATTTTTTATGTTAACAATTGCCAGAATTGTTAATAATTCTAAACTTTGTTGTACTTTTGCACCGCTTTAAAAATCAAATTATTAGATATGAATACACTTTTTTACTTAGTTCCATTTCTTGGAATTTTTGGTTTGATAATCACAGCAATTAAATATGCTTGGGTTAAAAAACAAGATGCAGGCGATGCAAACATGCAAGAGTTGGCTGGTTATATTGCCAATGGTGCCATTGCATTTTTAAAAGCAGAATGGAAAATCTTATTCTATTTTGGCGTTATCGCTGCTGTTTTATTAGCATTTTTAGGTTGGAAAGGAGAAAACTCTAGTCCAATTATTGCAATCGCATTTATTATCGGTGCTTTTTTCTCAGCACTTGCTGGTTATGTAGGTATGAAAGTTGCGACATTGGCAAACGTGCGTACGACACAAGCGGCACGTACAAGCTTAAAACAAGCATTAAAAGTATCGTTTACAGGCGGAACTGTTATGGGTTTAGGTGTTGCTGGCTTGGCTGTTTTTGGTCTTGGTGGTTTGTTTATCCTATTCTATTTTATGTTTGCTAATGGAGCCAATGTAAATAGCCACGAAATGCTTAAAGCAATCGAGGTATTAACAGGTTTTTCATTAGGCGCTGAGTCTATTGCATTGTTTGCACGTGTAGGTGGTGGTATATATACAAAAGCTGCTGACGTTGGCGCTGACTTAGTTGGCAAAGTGGAGGCTGGTATTCCAGAAGATGATGTTAGAAATCCGGCTACAATTGCTGATAATGTTGGTGATAATGTTGGCGACGTTGCAGGTATGGGAGCCGATTTATTTGGTTCTTATGTGGCAACTGTTTTAGCAACAATGGTATTAGGTCAAGAAACTATATCAAACGATAACTTTGGTGGTTTTGGTCCAATATTATTACCAATGGTCATTGCTGGTGTAGGTATCGTATTTTCTTGGTTAGGAACATTCTTTGTGTCTGTAAAAGATGACAAAGGCGATGTTCAAGGTGCATTAAACTTAGGAAACTGGGGTTCAATCGTATTAACAGCAGTAGCTTCTTTCTTCTTAGTAAAACATATCTTACCAGATACAATGGAATTACGTGGCCATGTATTTACATCTACTGGTGTGTTTGGCGCTATCATGGTAGGTTTGGTAGTAGGTGCATTAATGTCTATCATTACAGAATATTATACTGCAATGGGCAAACGTCCAGTATTGTCAATTGTACGTCAATCTTCTACAGGTCATGCCACTAATATCATTGGTGGTTTAGCAATAGGAATGGAAAGTACTGTGTTGCCTATTATCGTATTGGCTGCAGGTATTTTTGGTTCGTATTTATGTGCCGGTTTATACGGTGTGGCTATTGCTGCTGCTGGTATGATGGCAACAACTGCTATGCAATTAGCTATCGATGCATTCGGTCCAATTGCTGATAATGCAGGTGGAATTGCTGAGATGAGCCAATTACCAGAAGAAGTGCGCGGCAGAACAGATATCTTAGACGCTGTTGGTAATACAACAGCCGCTACAGGTAAAGGCTTTGCAATCGCTTCTGCTGCTTTGACTTCATTAGCATTATTTGCTGCTTTCGTTGGTGTTTCAGGTATCTCTGCAATTGATATTTACAAAGCGCCAGTACTGGCGGGTTTGTTTGTTGGTGGTATGATTCCATTCATCTTCTCTGCTTTAGCTATTTCTGCTGTTGGTCGTGCGGCAATGGATATGGTGAACGAAGTACGTCGTCAATTCCGCGAAATTCCTGGTATCATGGAATATAAAGCAAAACCAGAATATGAAAAATGTGTGGCTATTTCTACACAAGCTTCTATTCGCGAGATGATGTTGCCGGGTGCAATCGCATTAATCACACCTATACTTATCGGCTTCCTATTTGGACCTGAAGTGTTAGGTGGTTTATTGGCTGGTGTTACGGTTTCTGGTGTGTTAATGGGCATGTTCCAATCAAACGCTGGTGGCGCTTGGGACAATGCTAAAAAATCTTTCGAGAAAGGTGTGGACATCAACGGCGAAACATTCTACAAAAAATCTGAGCCACATAAAGCGGCTGTAACAGGTGACACCGTAGGTGATCCATTCAAAGATACTTCTGGCCCATCAATGAATATCCTAATCAAATTGATGTCTATTGTATCTTTAGTTATCGCTCCATATATTCCATCTAATGGTGTTGTTCCGGTAGGTAACGACAGCAAGAACGGACACTGCACAGAAATGACAAGCGATGCTTGTGAGGCTGGCAAAATGGAAAATTGCGTAGCAGAAAAAAATTGTACCATTTTAAGTGATACTACATATACCGATTCTTTAGGTCATACTATCGTAGAAAAAAAATGTATTGTAACAGAAGATAAAAAAGAAGCGTGCTGCAAAGAAAAAGCAAGTGAAAAAAAAGCTTGTTGCGCTGAAAAAAAATAAAAATATACTTACTACGTTTTATAAAAGCTCCGACTCGTTCGGAGCTTTTTTTATATCACATAAAATAAAAATTTCACAATTGCGTACTATACTGTATGCGTCATTTATTTATGCTGTTGTTATTGCCCAATATGCTGATTGCTAAGGAGCAGAAATATTTGAAATCATTTATCGCTTATCGGCAAGCATCTTATTTTGCTACGCAAGTTTATCAAGAGCATACCGTTGCCACATTTTATAAGTTAAAGGAAATAAACATGACTGTCAACATCGATAGTCTTGATATTCACTTATTAAATGCTTGTCTGTTCTTTGCTACGAATAAATTGCGATTATTACATCACAAACAAGCTTTGAAAATAGATTTTAATTTAAAAAATGCAGCCGCAATACATAGTTTTCAAATGAGCACTTACCATTTTTTTACACATAATCATCCATATAATTCCAAGTTAAAAACAAGTGCTCAGCGCCTAAAATTGTGTGGCATTACGACTGCTGAGGCAATTGGCGAAAATTGCCATAAAACAAGTATCTATGCCGACTTGACTTATCTCGAACTAGCACAACAAGTCATCGAATCTTTCTATCAATCGCCAGCACACAAACAAAACTTATTGAATGCACAATATCGATATCTTGCTTGTGCAACAGCAATAGAATTTCCAAACACAGACAATACCGCCATTGTCGTAACACAAGATTTTTACGACTAAGCTTGAATTTCTTTTTATAATAAATGAACTTTTAATGCGTTTTTAACATTAATCTGTTATGTATTTTAACAAATGCGACCAATTTTTTATAAATTTATATAATGCGAAGTATATTCTTAGTTTTGATGTGTTTGTTTGGCTTGTCTTTATTTGCTGCTCAAAGTAGTATGATTGAAAGATATAAGCCTAAAAACTATAGTATTACGTGCGTGCAAGCTTATTTAAACAAGGAGCCCATCAACACGGGCACTTTTTTGGCAAAAAATTCAAAAGGCATCATCACCGTTTCTAAAGGACAAAATAAAAACGTACTATTCAATATTACCTTGAAATCAAATATTGGCAAAAAAGATGAACCACCAATTTATCTGCGTTTTATCAAACAAAAGCAACTCAATATTTCTGATATTTTAGAATATGCCACAGAAGGTGATGAAATTTTGATTGAGGAATTTGTGCCATCTATTAATAAAATTGATTTAAACTGCACACCTGCGAGTATTACTGTCGTAGAGAATTTATAATTCACTTTCTTTTCAACTATCTAAGCTTTATCTTTGCATCGCAATGGATTTGCAACAACTATTGTTTCTGTTTCGCGATGACAAGCGCACGCAGGAACTACTACAACTTCTTCAAACTTCGCAGGCACGCGTACTGTTGCGTGGAACTATTGGCTCTTCTGTAAATTTTATAACGTCTTCCTTATTTTTACAAACTGATTTTACGCAGCTGATTATTGCCAACGACGCCGACGAAGCACAGTATATTCAGAACGATATACAAAACATTCTAGAAAAAAAGGAAATCTTATTTCTTCCATCATCTTACAAGAAAACAAACGCTTTTGTCGAGCAAAGCAATCACCAAATCTTGTTGCGTGCACAAACATTAAATGCATTATTAAATGCCAAAAAAGGTGGTGAAATAATAGTTACCTATCCAGAAGCTTTGCAGGAATTACTCGTCAGAAAAGAAAAGCTCATTGAAAATACACTCTTCCTAAAGACTGGTGAAAAAATAAACATCGATTTTATGCTCGATGTATTACTTGAATACGGTTTTAATCGAACCGACTTTGTGTACGAGCCTGGCGAATTTTCTATCCGTGGAGGCATCATCGATGTATTTTCTTTTGGCAACGAATTTCCGTATCGTATCGAGCTGTTTGACGATGAAGTGGAAAGCTTGCGCACCTTCGAGCCAGAAACGCAACTCTCGCTACGCAAAATTTCTGAACTTACCATAATACCAAACATACAATCTCACTTTACTAAAGAAACCACTGCCTCTTTATTCGAGTTTTTACCTAATAATTGTTTGTTGTGGCTGCGCGATGCTACGATGTTTAGTGAGCTAACGGCAAAACAATATCAACTTGCAATAGATGAGTTTGATATCATCGCCAACAAAAAAATTAAAGAGCATCCTTTTTTACATAAAACGATACATGAATTATTTCTTGCACCAAACGAATTAATGCAAGAAGTAGCTAAATGTAGAATTATAGAATTAGGAAATAAAAGTAATGACGATTGGAGCAATGACACTTCGACAATTATCAACTATCAGCAAACACCACAAGCTTCTTTCAATCGCAATTTTGATTTATTAATTCAAGATATGCAAGCACAACAAAAAAAGGAAATATCTTGTTTTTTGTTTGCTGAAAATGCTCGACAAATAGAACGTTTCCATCACATCTTCGAAGATAAAAAAGCCAATGTTCGCTTTCATCCTTGTTATATCGATTTGGCGCAAGGTTTTATCGATAAAGACTTGCAAATCGCTTGTTATACTGACCATCAGATTTTTGATCGCTATCATAAATACAAAACCAAAGCTGGCTTTAACCGAAACAAAGCTATTACCATTCGACAATTGAAGGACTTGAATCCTGGCGATTACGTTACACATATCGACCACGGTATCGGCAAGTTTTCTGGCTTAGAAAAAATAACGGTCAATGGACAATCACAAGAAATGGTGCGCTTGATTTACAAAGACAATGATTTGTTGTATGTCAATATAAACTCGCTCCACAAGATTTCAAAATATACAGGAAAAGAAGGACACGAACCTAAAATCAATAAATTAGGTAGCGATGCTTGGACGAATTTAAAAAATAAAACCAAGAAAAAAATTAAAGACATCGCCGTCGAATTGATAAAACTATACGCGCAGCGAAAAGTAGCAAAAGGCTTTGCTTTTAACAGAGATACCTATTTACAAGATGAGTTAGAGGCGAGCTTTATGTATGAAGACACGCCAGATCAGAGCAAAGCAACGGCCGAGGTAAAAGCCGATATGGAAAAACCTCATCCGATGGACAGATTGATATGTGGCGATGTTGGTTTTGGTAAAACAGAAATTGCCATTCGTGCTGCATTTAAAGCCGTTGCAGACAGAAAACAGGTAGCTGTTTTGGTGCCCACCACCATATTGGCATGGCAGCATTTTAAAACTTTTGACGCACGTTTAAAAGAACATGGCGTTGCTGTAGATTATTTAAATAGATTTAAATCTGCGAAAGAAAGAAAAGAAACTTTAGAAAAAACAAAAGAGGGAAAAATCGATATTTTAATAGGCACACATGCTTTGCTCAATAAAGCACTTGAGTTTAAGGACTTGGGTTTGTTAATTATCGATGAGGAACAAAAATTTGGTGTGTCAGCCAAAGAAAAATTAAGACAATTTTCTGCCAATGTCGATACATTGACATTAACAGCAACGCCAATTCCACGAACATTAAAATTCTCTTTGATGGGTGCGCGTGATTTATCTAATATCATGACGCCACCAACAAATCGTATTCCGATAACGACAGAAGTACAAGTATTTGATGTCAAAAATTTAAAAGAAATCATAGAGTTTGAAGTGTTTAGAGGTGGGCAAGTTTACTTCGTACATAATCGTGTGAAAGACTTAGTAGAGCTGGAAACAATACTGCGTCGTTTGTGTCCTGAAGTAAGCATCAGAACAGCACATGGTCAGCTCGATGGCGACCAGCTCGAAGAAATTATGTTGCAGTTTATAAACGGCGAATTTGATGTACTGCTCAGCACCAATATTGTAGAGAGTGGCTTAGATATTCCGAATGCCAACACCATCATCATCAACAATGCACACCATTTTGGATTGAGCGATTTGCATCAATTGCGCGGTCGTGTTGGTCGTTCTAACAAGAAAGCATTTTGTTATTTATTATCGCCTCCAAAATCAACTTTAACAGATGAAGCACGAAAACGTTTGCAAACCTTAGAGGAGTTTTCAGATTTAGGTTCTGGTTTTCAAATAGCACTGCGCGATATGGATATTCGTGGTGCCGGTAATTTATTAGGCGGCGAGCAAAGTGGTTTTATTACAGATATTGGATTTGAAATGTATCATAAAATTTTAGATGAAGCGATACAAGAACTGAAATACACAGAATTTAAAGACGTATTCAAAGAGCAAATCGAAGAACAAAAACAATTTGTATATGACTGCACTATTGATACTGATGTGGAGATGTTGATTCCGCCAGATTATGTACAAAATACCGAAGAACGATTGCGTTTATACACAGAATTAGATGCCATTGAAAATGAAGAAAAACTAAAAGCATTTGCAAAAAAAATAGAAGATCGATTTGGAAAACTACCAAAACAAGTCAATGAATTATTTGATGGTTTGCGCATTCGATGGATTGCCAAGAAAATTGGATTTGAACGAATTATTTTAAAAAATGGAAAATTACGCTGTTATTTTTTAGACAATCCGAAATCGCCGTATTATGAAAGCCCCTACTTTCCACGCGTAATGGAACATATACAAAATTCTAAAAAGAAATGCACCTTAAAACAAAGCGGCAATAGTTTGATTTTGGTGTACGACAACATCAAAACCATGCACGAAACAGAGGTTATTTTTAAAGAAATCGATGAGAAAGTGTTTGGTAAATCAATCGTAGAAAAATAGAATAGACATCTATTTAGTTTCCAAGCAGAGTCTCTTGAAAGGGACTCTGCGAGAGTTGTTGGTTCGTGAAATTAATTACGCAGCGTCCGGCTTTGCTTCTTATCTACTCAAAGAGACCCTGCTAGGAAAGAAGGCTTAGAACAAACGGTTTTGAAGAAGGATTTGTTTTGTAATAAGTTTATAATTTTTTTGTAACTTTAGTAATCAAAGAAGTACAAAATGCAAACCATCAAAATAGAAATAAACAATGATGCTGTACTGAAACTTATAGAAGAGTTAGAAACTAATAAGTTTATAAAAATTGTAAAAGATAAGAAAAAACCCATGTCTTCTAAAAAATTATCAACTCTTTTATTGGGTAGTATTAATAATAAAGAAGCAGCAAAAATGAAGGCTGAGTTAAAAAATATGCGCAAAGAATGGGAAAGAACTATCTAATAGATAACAATGTTATCATAGATTTTGCGCAAAACAAATTACCAAGACAATCTGTTTCATTTCTTATTGATATAATTGATAATGAACCAAAAATTTCCATTATTAATAAGATAGAACTTCTTGGTTTTGCCAACACAATCAAACCAATAATTGAGTTTGTAAACGCATCTATAATCTATGACTTGGATGATGCTGTTGTAAATAAAACGATTGAACTTCGTAAAAAATATAAATTAAAATTGCCAGATGCTATTATTGCAGCTACTGCTATTGTTTATAAACTTACAATTATCACGCATAATTTAAATGATTTCAAAAATATTAAAAGCTTAAAATTAATTGATTCTTATTTGCTCATATAGTAAATCAATTAAAGTCTTCGCCCTTGACTAATGTTGTCAGTAGTTAATAACGCCACCACAACCAACAAAGACATTATCTTTAGTAGTCGAACGGCACAACAAGACCCGAGTTCCTATTAGAGTCAGTAATTCTATACTACAAATTATGTATGTCATATTGAAAGCCATTCAATTAACTTTATAGTATCAAAAATAAATTTTATGAGAAAAAATAATTTCATTTCAATTTTTATCTTATTCTCTGTGATTTATTTATTTTCTTGTAACAAAAAAGAAATCCAAGCTACTGTTGGCAATACGCCAATCAAAGAAGCTATAGACACAAAAACACCAGCAGATACGATATATTCGCAGTCAAATCCTTCTGCAAATTTTGGATTTAGATTTCATGCTACTAAGAATGGAAAAATTACTAGATTAGGTTGCAGAATGCCTGAAATAGGCACTTACGAAGTTACGCTTTGGGATTTCGATACTAAAAATCTGCTGGCAAATGCGAGTATAAGCATAACGGCTTCTGACGATTTTTTCTATTCGTTAATTACATCAGTCGCAATTGTAGCAAATAAAGATTATGTAGTTTCAGTAAATAATTCTAGTGGAGCCATTTCTAAAAAATATTTTCAGTTATTTAAAAAGCAAACGCCAGCCACAAATTTATATCCATTTACAGTTAAAGATATTGTAATAGTGGAACCACTTTACAAAAGTGGTGCAACAAGTGCTTGTCCAGACTATAACAATTCATCAGATTTTCCGTTTTTAAGAGGTTTGTCAGATTTCGAATTTATCGCTGATTGATGTCAAAAATAAAGTATATACCTAATGTTGAATTTTTTCCTTATTGCTTGCTGTTCTCATAAACAACATACAACACAATTTTCATTCTTAGATTCGATGTTTAAGATTCCCACTTGCGTGGGAATGACTTTTGCGTGATAAAGACTTTATTAAATTTATCGCATGCAGTCCTTAGTAAGCGAAATAAAAAAATGCGCTCGAAAGGAGCGCATTTGTATTTAAAAATAGCTGATATCTAATGTACCATTAATTTTGTTGAGGTCAACTTATCACCATCTACCATTTGAATGATATAAATACCATCGGTCAATTTATTTTTAATTTGTAAATCGAAACGATTATAACCACGTAGTATCAATTTGTTTTCTTGGTGCAATAATTTTCCTGAAATTTCATACACATTAAATCCAACTTGTTTATCAATATTAGAATTAACTTCTACTACTACTTTCGGTTGATTGTAATACACCTGAACGCCATTTACTTCGCTGCATCGAACCAATATAAACGAATAGATTGTTTGTTTTCCGTCAGTATCAATTTCAATTAGACGATAATAATTGCTATTCGAATTTGTGGAATCAACAATAGCATAGTTTCTCATTTGATTCGAATTGCCTGCAGCAGGAACTGTGGCAACAGTTGTATAATCAAAACCATTGGCAGAGCGTTGTACTAAAAATGCGGCACTGTTTAACTCAGTGGCAGTTGACCAATTGATTTGTACGGCACCATCATTACATTGTCCGCTAAATGATATTAACTCTACTGGCAAAGGATTGTTTGATGTCTCCGTACCAATTGTGAATGGTGAGAAGTTAGCACAGTCAATGGCTGACACCACAGAACCCCAATTTCTACTCACGCCTGCCACTTGAGCACCTGAGGCTGTATTGTCTTCTTTGTTCCAATCCGTGCCATCAAAATGCACCACACGCAAGTTGCTCCAGTCAGCAGCTGTTACACTTACCGCGCTATGTCTTCGCCAGAATAATTTTACTTTGGCATCGTCATTTGGCGATGGTGTAATGGAGGAATTGATATTCCAATATTCTACCAAGCTTACATGGTCTAATTGAGATGAATTACCTGGATCGAGCGTATATGTACCAAAACCGGTGCTTACATAATCGCCATTATACGTTTGTGCCGTGCCATTTTTTGGTGTTAATGCAAATGGACCATATACCTTAGCACTTCCTGTTGGGAAAATCAATTCTGAAGTGGTGTTGGAAAGGTGTCCCATTTTTCCTTGTACATAACTGCTATCATAACCCATATCCTGCAAAGCACCTGCATTTGCCGGTGATTTGATATCTGATATGGCTACTTCAGCTAAGACGAGTTTGTTGGCATCAGAAGAAACAATTTTTCCATTTTGTAAGCCTAAAATTCCATTCACCGTTGTACCGCCATTATTGAGCGTCGCCGTATTTATGCCATAGGTTTTATAAACGTATAAACCAGCCACATTTGCAGGTAAACCATTACCAGAAACCATGTCGCCACTGCTTACAAAACCATAATTGGCACTAGTAGAAAAAGTTCTGGTGCCAG
>JADKZZ010000067.1 GCA_020848475.1 Chitinophagales bacterium
GAGAAAGGCACGCATGTAGTAGTAGGTACGCCAGGTCGCGTGATTGATTTAATCGAAAGAAAAAAATTAGTACTCGACGAAGTAAAATACGTAGTATTAGACGAAGCTGATGAAATGTTGAACATGGGTTTCATTGATGATATCGAATTGATTTTGAAATCATGTAATGAATCGCGTAGAATGTTGTTGTTTTCTGCAACGATGCCTGATAGAATTCTCTCATTAGCGAAGCGCTACATGGGAAAATTTGAAATGGTGCGTATTGCGAAACAAGAGATTACGAATGTAAATATCGAACAATCTTATTTTGAAGTACCAGACAAAGACCGTTTTGATGCTTTATGTCGCGTATTAGATGTGGAAGAAGATTTTTATGGTATCATATTTTGTAATACCAAGGCGGAAGTAGTGGAAATATCGAACCACTTAAATGACAAAGGATATACTTCAGATGCTTTGCATGGCGACATACAACAGAATTTGCGAGAGAAAGTAGTAAAGCAATTTAAGACCAATAAATTCGGTGTTTTAGTAGCAACAGATGTGGCTGCACGAGGTATAGATATTTCTGATTTGACACATGTAATCAATTATGGTTTGCCACAAGATCCTGAGTCTTATGTGCACAGAATTGGCCGAACTGGCCGCGCAGGCAAAGAAGGAAAAGCTATTGCTATTATTTCACCATCAGAAAAACGAAAATTACTTTTTGTAGAGCGTATTGCAAAAACAAAAATGAAGAAAGGTAAATTGCCTGATGCTAATGATATGGTGAAAATTAAAACACGTCGTTTAACAGAACACGTGGAAACCATTATTGGCACAGAACATTATAGCGAATATTTAGAGTTGGCTGCACAATTGATTGGCGATAACGAGGTAGAAGTAATTGTAGCTGCTTTAATCAAACATTTTGCAAAAGATGAGTTGAACCCGAAAGCCTACAAACAAATTAAAGAAGCAGCACCACGCGAAGAATTTGGCAATCGCTTTGAAAAAGGAAGAAGAGATGATAGAGGTGGCAGAAGAGACGACAGAGGTGGCAGAAGAGATGACAGAAATGACAGACACGACAGACGTGATGAGCGTGGTGGCAATCGTCGTGGTGGTTCTGCGCAACGATTGTTTTTTGCAAAAGGCAGAGCAGACGGCATGACGCCGCGTGCGCTATTAGACGAATTAAAAAACACTGCAGGTATCGAATCTCGTAGAATTGATGATATCAGAATATTAGATAATTTCTCTTTCTTTGCAACTAACAAAGAAGATGCGGAACAAATTTTAGCTGTTTATAAACGCAATAAAGGCAATGGAAAACCAATGGTGGACAAAGCCCGCGAGCGCGATGATAGATAGTATTTAAAAAACGAAGCCTTTCGGCTTCGCTTACAAAAAATGAATAATACCACTTGATGAAAATTCAAGTGGTATTTTCTTTTAGTGTTATAGCTTTATGATATATCCACCTGGCGCATCTACTTCTCCATCGATATCAAATTCTTGTTCTGATGTGCCGTCATTTATTTTTACCGTAACAGATGCTGGCGGATTACTACCTTCATTATCTACATTAATACCAATCCAATTTTCACCATTTTCTAAGGAAACAGTAAAGCATCTTTCTGTATTTAATATCTCATAGTCACTGATGAGCGTATTGCCATTAAATAGTAAATCTATGATATCGCCATCTTCTACGCTATTGTCGTAAATGCAGATTGAAATATTTTTATTTACCACAGTTATCGTTCCTTGATTGGTGTAATTAGAAGGCAATTGTGTTTGTATTTTTATTTTGTCTTTTTTGCAACTTGCTATTGCAATCGTAACAATAGCAAGCATACTAATTAATTTTTTCATGGCCTACGGTTTAAAAATTAATACTAGCACTGTTTATTAAAGGATGTTTTGAGCCGCCACCAGTTTGATCTAATGAAAGATTACTGATGGTAATTTTCTTACCTGAAACAGAAATTGTATGGCTACTATGTGGATCAAATGTTAAGCCATCGACACCAATATTAACACTACCACTTGGCACATTCAAAGCGTCGTCTTCTACATCAAATGTGCCGCCAGCTTCCGCTTCTGCCTGATTGTGAAAAGTAACTTGTATCAATTTAAAAGGAGCGTCTTGCTGGCATACAATAGAGTAATTGTCGTTGACAAAAGTTTGCACTTCTGTGTTGCCTGTATAACTTACACCATCTATGGTGAAAGTGCCTGTTTTACCTGCGCTGTTCTTGTCTTTTTTACAAGCTGTTGTTGTGGCTACTGCTAAAAAAAGGAATAGCACGATTTGAATTGTTTGAATTGTTGTTTTCATTTTTTGTAATTTTTTTTGTAATTAATAATTATGACAACTTAATGTATTATCATTTATAAATCCCAACCTTTAAATAAATTGCTTAGTGGCTGCCAAGTAATTGTCATTAGTGTTTGTCTGCCTTTGTCAGCTCCATTAACAACATCATCTACAGCATTCCGCAAGAAATAGGCATACGTTTTGGTATCCATATCTACAAATACTAATGCAGTTACGTTTTTACCATTATAAGTTAGAGTCTGCATACTATGATTGTACGAAAGTGCAATAACAAAATCAGCTTTTGTCCAATCAATTGGGTCAGTATCCATATTGCCATTAGGCTTTTTAACTAAATCAGTTATTTTATAACCAGTATAAATTCCTCCTGAATTATTTATATTATAATCGAAAAGATACTCTTGTGTTTTAAAATTAAAGTAGAATGCATTTCTTGTTGAAAGAATTGAATTATAATTTTCATAAACTTCAGCACAACCATTTATAGTACCAGCATTTCCCCAGTTGGGCTTTGAGGCAAAATCATCAAAAAAGTTTGTGTACGAATATATTTCTGTAGAATCCTCATAATCTTGATAGGCTGGATAAAGCTGATTGGTATTGTCATTATTCATAATAAGCCAATTGCCTACTGTTGAAATGTTTTTCCAAGCTGGCCAATTTTTATCTGCCAAATACATTTCTTTATTATGATTAATCGATAAATCACCATAATTTGCCTTTATAGTTTTGCTGCCAATTGGTCTGCTTTTTACATATTGCAAATAAAAATTATCAGCTGTTCCGATGATATTAAAAGCTGCTTTTTTAGGATTATTGACCTCTCTTAAATCAAAAAATTCAATTTCTCCATCTTTTTCCATACTTAATGATGGTGCAATTTTCCCTTTTAAATTTACTGCAGGCTCTGGTGTATTTTCATTTTTACATGCTGTAAGTGTGCTTAATGATGCTACTATCATTAAACTTAAAATTTTTGTTTTCATTTTTTTCATTGTTTATAATTATGGAATATTATTTACTAAAATCGAATGGCAATTCATTTCCCACATTAGAACCAGCTTCATTAAAAAATGCCTCGTTGAAATTGATAACTAATCCTGTGTCAAAAGTGAATGAAGGATTATTGCTGTTTTTATTGATTCGTGTGATGATGTAAAATTTTTTAGCATCAAAATCAAAGAAATAATAAAGGTCTTCAGCTGTGCTATAGTTTACTGTACATGTAGCCGCATCTATATTTTTCCAATCTATAGAGTTACAAGTTGGACAAAGAATAGTTAATGCATTTTCTAAAATTAAATCAGCGCCAGCTCTAAATCCATAATACAAGTATTTTTGATTTGAGAAATCATAAAAAATATAAGAATCATTTTTTCCATTATTGTCATACACTTGTTCGTATGAATAGGTAGCAGCACTAAATTTACTTACATCAGCATATTGGCTGGGCATATCAGGAAATTCATAACTAAATGTATTAAACGTTTTGAAATAAATCGGCTCACCTAATAACCATTTAATATTTCCTCGATCATACACTTTGTTATCAGGAGTAAAGAGACGAACATTGGGCGTCATAAATGCATTTTCATTTTCTATAGGTAGCTGATAAGCATTAGGCGTTACTATTTTCTTTAAATAAAATTTAGTGTAATCATCTGGTTCCATTTGCACAATGCGCCATTGATTTCCTTTTTTTTGATAAAAATCTATGCTTAACAATGCGCCACTATTGTCTTTGGTGATATTAACCATTTTGGTAAATTGCCAAGTTTCAGAAGCAGTTTCTTCTTTTTTACAAGAACTGAAGAAAAAGATTAGTAATGCTATACTAATACGATGTTTTAAATTTTTCATAATTCATTTTTTGTGATGTAAAACTGCATCAAACAGAAAATGAAATAAAATGAAGTATTTTAGCTTTGTGAGTGTTGTTTATGGATTTTATTTTGTAATATAGTTATTATCAGGAAGTTAGATGTATTTGTTTTTTTAAGTTATTAGACCAAATTTTGTTCAATTTCTTGCTTTAACCACGAATAAACAGAAACTAATTTGAATTCAGTCGGTGTTTTTTCTTCAAATTCAATGATGGAATCCTGTAATATTTTCACATCTTTTTTTGATAATTTTTTTTGCAATACATGCTTTTGTTTTGCTGTATAAAGTTTTTTGTATAACAATGAAATTGTTTTGTGATGTGACATTTTATCTGAAGCCACAGATTGTATAACGTTTGAAATAATAGAAAGTGCTGTGTCAAAATCTTGTATCAAATAAAAGTAGATGGATTTGATAGTTTTCAATACATAGTTTTGCGGGAAAGGTGCTGCATCTAAATCATACGTAATATAATTAGCAAGATTTTTTGTGTCACGCAAATACATATAACACACTAATCTATTGTGCAAGAGCATGTTTTTATATAGTAAATTGTCTGTAGAAAATTCATGATCCAAGATATGAATAACTTCATTATACTGTTTGCATTTTACGAGATTAGTAATATAGTTAACATAAAAAATAGTTCTATGATGTAGATATAGGTTGTCAATATCATATTTTATTTCTTTGAGAGTAATGTCTGCTTCTTCAAAATTACCATTGGCAGAAAGTTCTCTGCCTTTTCCCATTAATGCAAACACACGAAATTCTTGCATCAACTTGTTGTTTTTATAAATAGGTTCAATGTTTTCTAGTGCCGCATCAATATTTGCAATTAAATGGTCAATATTTTTATTATCAGTATCATTGTGTGCTTCGCCGAGATAATTAAAAAAATTACTGATAGGATTCTTTGGTAGTAAACATTCGTATGTGTCAAGCGTTAATGTTTCTCGCTCTTCTGCTTCATGGTTGTAAGAGAGCCAATTGTAATAAGATTTATGAAAATTTATTTGTGCGCTATAAGAAGCGACAAGGTCTTCCAATAACATATTGCACTTTTGTATGTATTCTGGATAGCTTTTTCTTCGTTTTTCAACATCGATAATTTTATAACGTAAGCTATATAATTGAATTAAACTCGCATCTAATACATATTGATAAGATGCAAAACTATCTTTTTGTTTGAGAAGCAATTCTGTTTTTTCGTCTATTCCTTCATAATATTCTAATTTCTTATATGCTTGCACTAAAAGCCAATCATTATAAGCCTCATTGTTTTTGGCATGATGCTCATGCTCTTTCTGCACCAAAAATTTTTCTAACTCTTCTTTAAGCAAACGCACTTCATTGCGCCACAAATAATCGTTTTTTTCAGAATATGATTTTCCAAATAATTTTTTGAAGAGCAAACTTCTTTCTAACTGTTCTCCGTTCTTCGCAATAGCTATCAGTTTATATAATTTCTCACTTCGCTGTTTTTTAGAAACGACAAAATGCTTTATTATCTCTTTTGGATAAAAGGTCTCAATTTTTTGAATTAAAGAAATAATGGAATGGTTTTGCATACGAACAAATATATAATTAATTGAGCAATGTTACTTGCCATCTCTGTTTTGTGATTTCTTATTTTTGCCGTTTTCAGCAGCAAGCATTACTGCAAAAGAAATACTATGTGCTTGCAATTTGCTAGAGCGATAATAATATGCATATCGCAATGAAACATGCTCAATGTTGGCTTTTTTTTGTTTTTTATTTATCGGATAGAATGTAAAACCAGCACCTGCTTTATAGCTATTAAACTTAGATAAATCGTAGTCGCTACTGTAAAATATTTCATCAATAGTGTGTTGCTTGTATGGTTTAAAATAGTAAGCTGCTGATTGATGATAAAAACGAAAAAATGGAGCAAAGCTCAATTGTGGAATAATTTTAACTACACTTTCCAACTCAATGGCATTTGCAATAATTCCAAAATTATCTATGTAGAAATGGTATTGTGTTTTTAAAATAAATCGCTTACCAATAAAGGAATGAAGTTTTATTGCAATAGGAAATTTGAATCGCTGCTTCGGTAGATTTTCGACACGTAAACTATTGTCTGCAAAATAAACACGATGAAATGGTGTCGCCAATAATCCAGATTGAAATATTATTTCTGGATACAAGCCAATAAGCATCTTTTTATTGATGACTTGTGAAAAACCAAATTTCAATTGAATCGTTTTTCGTTTATAAGTATCATACCAATCTTTATATCTCAATTCAGATGGATAAACCAGTTTTAATTGATGTTCTTCGTTAAATCGACCCCAACGTAAATCATCAAATGAAGCTGCGAATCCAATTTGATAAGAACGTATTTTTGATGGCTCCGTATAAGCACAATTAATCTGCATCGGCACAGCTAAATAATCTGATTCAAAACCAAGTCCAATACTTCCACCAAGTTTTACATTCGTGTTTTTTATTTGACGTTGATAGTCGATGTTCGTATGAACATGTTGGTCTAATACTGATGCAGATGAAACACGATAGTCAATCTTATCAGTAGATGCAGATGAAATAATATCAACGCCAAAATTTGTAGTTAGAGTGTTGTATTGTTTAAATTGATGTTGAATATTTGTGCCAACGGCATATACAGAAAGTTTTTCTGTGCCGATGCCACCCGTAACTGCAGAGTTGTTGCCGTCTTGTTGATAATAGGAAAATGCAAGTTCAATCGATGTTTTTGATAATTTTTTTTGTTTGAAAGTAGAATCGGATAATGCGTGCTGTGCTTTCGCAAGTTGCGAAAGTGCCATCATCATAAATAGAATATATCGCTTTTTCATACTTTTTAATTACAACCACAACCACTAGCTTGCGCTGCATTTCCAGCCGGATACGCACCTTCTCTAATGTCTTGAAAATGTTCTTCAAATTTTCTTACATAATCTTTTGACAACTGCATTTCTGCATCATCAACATAAATACGTTGATAGGGTTTTACCACAGTGCAAGCACAAGTAGCACACAACAAAAATCCAAGCAAAAATAAATTAGGAAATCGCATTTTGTAGTTGTATTCTATTAGATAAAATTACATTATTTTTTGCATCGATAATAATAGCATGTGTATTCGGCAATTGTTCAATAAAATGCAAACCTATTTCTGTTCCCATAACAAATACCGCAGTTGCTAAGGCATCGCATAGTTCCGCACTTTGATGGAAAATGCTAACGCTTTTAATATCTTTTACAGGCATTCCTGTTTTTGGATGTATAGTGTGTGCATATCGAATATCATTTTTCATAAAATACTGCTCATAATCACCAGAAGTGGCTACAGCTCCTTCATGTAAAGGTATTGATAAGATGATTTCATTTTTATTTTCTGGATTGGGAATGCCAATTTTCCAGCTATTGCCCTTGGTATGTGTGCCAAAAACAGCTAAGTCGCCGCTCGCATTTATAGCAGCAGATTTCACCTTGTTTGTTTGCCATAATTTGCGCACACAATCTGCGGCATATCCTTTTCCAATAGCAGCAAAGCTGATACGCATTCCTCTTTTTGTAAGATAAATATTGTTATTTGGCAATAATTGGATGTGTTTAAAGCCGACCTTTTGTAAAGTGTCTTTTATATTTTTTGAAGAAGGAAATTCAAAATCTTGTTGTTTAAAATTATATAGTTTTTTTAATGGCGCAACAGTAAGGTCAAAAGCACCTTGCGTAAGTTCAGAAATTTGTTGAGCGCGCTGTACAAGTTGAAAGAACTCTTTAGGTACTTGAATCGGCATTATTCCAGCATTTTTATTGAGTAATGCAGTGATTGATGTTTCAGAAAATTCTGTCAATAAATATTCTATTCTTTTTATTTCTTCTATTGCTAGCGTTATGTTTCTTGTGGCAAAAGTTTTGTCTTCATCTACGACGATGATTTCAAAAGCAGAGCCCATTAGCTTCAAGTTAATTTTGTGTTCCATTTTTTACGTTTGCCCATTTCTTTATAACCGATAGCTTAGCAATAAAATCTTCAACACTGTCATTTTTATAGTCAATAGTTATAGATTGCATAGTGGGAGAAATGATAAGAATATTGGGAAAAATTCCTGAAGGATTATATTTTTCTGCTAATGCTTCATTTTGATTTTTCTCTACGCTTGATTGCTTTTTACGCTGTGGAAAATCAGCTTGATAGTATAGAAAATACTCGTGTAAATAGGATTGAAATGTGCTGTCTCTTAAAATGTATTTTTCAAATCTAATACAATTCGAACACCAATCTGACCCAGAAAACAAAAGGAATATCGGCTTGTTTGCTTGCTTCGATTGTTCCAATAAATTATCGAACAACATATTGGATTGTGCACATGTTGCAACGTAGAAAAGAATAGATATGATTAAAGTGCTTAGGCGCTTATTCATATTACAATGTAATTAAAAAATATTTCTAATTAGCAAATCCACTACTGCATTTCTTATTTCGCCTTTACAGCACACTTCCTCTAATATTTCCCACTTTTTTAAAAGATGTTTATAAGCTGATGTGCATTATTAATCAATGATAATCAATAAAATAAAAACATAATCCACATTCAATACACAATTCAATAGGTAGATATACACATTTTTCTACTTATTAACATTTTCAATTATGGTAAAAAGTGGTGTAAAGTGGGAATTTGTGTAACTTTTGTTCTATTTTTGTATGGCAAAGGTGCAAATTCTTTATGATTGGATTAATCGGAAATTATGAGGTAAAAGTGGATAGCAAGGGCAGATTGCGTTTGCCTACTAATCTTTTGCAACAAATTCCGGAAGAAACACGCAGTCAATATATTTTAAATAAAGGCATGGGAAAATGTCTTCGCTTGTTTCCAAAAACACAATGGGAAAGTGTGACTAAAGAAATGAGCAGCTTCAGTTATTTCAGAAAAGACGAAAGCAATTTCCTTCGTGCATTTTATCAATTAGCTACGCAAGTGGAAATGGACAGCAATGACAGAATCTTGTTGTCAAAAAGATTGATGGAGTCTGTTGGCATTAGCGACGAGGTGGTCATAACAGCATTTCATGATGTTATCGAAATCTGGGACAGCAAAACATATGCAGCTACCATAGTGGAGCCAGAGAATTTTGCAGATATGGCTGATGAAGTTTGGTCAAAATTAAACAATAACAAATAGTTCTTTAAAAACAGAAAACAAAGTACATGTATCATATTCCGGTAATGTTGAACGAGTGCATAGATGGATTAAACATACATCCTGATGGAATTTATGTAGATGTAACTTTTGGTGGCGGCGGACATTCAAAAAAAATATTAGAGCAGCTCAGTGATAAAGGAAAATTATTTGCATTCGATGTTGATGATGATGCAAAACAAAATGTGCCAGAGGATAAACGCTTTACTTTAATAGCAGCAAATTATAGACACATAAAACGTTTTTTAAAATTGCACGGAATAACTAGCGTACAAGGCATTTTAGCTGATTTTGGTATCTCATCGCACCAAATCGATGAACCATCTCGCGGCTTTGCTACTCGCTTTGATGCGCCACTCGATATGCGCATGAATACAAAAGAAGGCATAAGCGCAAAAGAGGTAGTCAATCTATATTCAGCAGAACAACTTCAACAAATACTAGGATTTTATGGCGAAGTGATAAATGCAAAAACATTAGCCAATAAAATTGTAGAAGCTAGAAATAGACAAGCAATTGAAACCACTAAAGACTTAGTGGACATTTGTAAAACAGTAGCTAAAGGAATTGAAGTGAAATATTTGTCACAAGTATTTCAAGCGATTCGCATTGAAGTCAACGACGAACTAAATGCGATTAAAGAATTTCTACAACAGAGTGAATCCGTATTAGCGCCGCAAGGCAGATTAGTTATTATGAGTTATCATTCCTTAGAAGACAGACTAGTAAAAAATTTTATAAAAAATGGCGTTTTCGAAGGAGAACCAGAGAAAGACATATTTGGAAAATATGAGCATCACCTAAAAGTGATTACCAAAAAACCAATCGAAGCAAGTACAACAGAATTAAAAATAAATAGCAGAGCACGAAGTGCAAAATTACGTATTGCAGAAAAAATATAAATGAAATTCAATAGCTGACACAGCATGGAAGAAAACGAATTACATACAACACCAACGCCACAACCAAATGCATTCCAGCGCATAGTGGAAACCGTATTGCATGTATTTGGTATTGATGATTTTATATCGTATGCACAAGTCATTCATAATTTCTTATTCATTGCAGCTATTGTGTTTATAGGTGTTTTAGAGATTTTTAATACACACTTGTCAGTCCGCTTTTATAGAGGCATCAATAAAAAACAAGAAGCCGTGAAAGAGCTCCGCTGGGAATACATGACGGTGAAAACAGAAATGAACCAAAAAAGTAAGCAATCAGTATTGCAAACAGTTTTAGAACCAACAGGATTAAAAACACTACAAGAGCCACCCAAAAAGATTGAAGTAAAAAAAGGAACGCTAGAATAAAAATCAACGTACACATTGAATATAAAGTCCAACATATTATTTCGTATTTACCTCGTCGGTGGATTTTGCACACTATTCGGCGTCGCTGTGTTGGCTAAAGTATTTATGATACAGACAGACAAAAAGCATAATTGGAAAGCAATGTCTGATAATTTGACACGCGATACATTTGATATTATCGCTGAGCGTGGCAATATCTATTCTGCAGATGATAAATTATTAGCAACTTCTGTTCCTTTTTTTGAATTGCATATCGACTTTGCGTCTAAAGCAATGACGCAAGAAATTTTCAATAAAAATGTCGATTCATTAGCCTATTACATGACAAAAAAAATTGGCAAAAATACATATCAAGCCTATCGTCAACAATTAATAAAAGCAAGAAAACAAAAAAGAAGATATTTTCCATTAATTGATAAAGCAAACTACACAGAACTCAAAGAAATAAAGCAGTGGCCATTGTTTAGAGAAGGCAAATTTAAAGGCGGATTAATCATCGAAACACATCAAGAACGAACAAATCCTTATGGCATTTTAGCACAACGAACAATCGGTTTAATTCGCGAAAATGCGCAAGACATCGGCCTAGAAGAAGCTGTTGATTCATTATTAAAAGGTGTGAATGGAAAAGTGCTTAAACAAAAAATTGCTGGTGGCGAATGGGTGCCAGTAAAAGGAACTGGACAAATAGAACCTAAAAATGGTTACGATATAATCACTACGATAGATCTTGGCTTGCAAGATATTGCTGAAACTTCTTTATTAAATTCATTAACGACTTCGCAAGCAGAATTTGGTTGCGCCGTGCTCATGGAAGTAAAAACAGGAGCGATAAAAGCTATCGCTAATCTTGGAAAAAACAAAAGTGGTAGCTACTCTGAAAATTATAATTATGCTTTAGGTTTAAGTAATGAGCCTGGTTCCGTATTTAAGATGGCTGGCTATTTGTCTCTATTTGATGACGGATTTATCACAACCTCAGATTCCATCAATACAAATGGTGCACGTGGTGTTTTTGGCGGTAGAGTGCTAACAGATGATGGACATAACGAACAGTATAATTTTTTAACGCCAGGCAAGGCATTTGCAGTTTCTTCTAATGTGGCCATTGCTTCTTGGCTTACAAAATATTACACAGGAAAAAAAGAAAAATATTATGCGAAGTTGCAACAATTCGGTCTCACAATGCCGACGCATATCGACTTGAAAGGCGAAAGAAAACCATTTATCAATAAGCCAGAAAATTGGAGCGCAATGTCATTGGCTTGGATGGCACATGGCTATGAAGTTAAATTAACGCCATTGCAAATTCTTGCCTTTTATAATGCAATTGTCAATA
>JADKZZ010000068.1 GCA_020848475.1 Chitinophagales bacterium
TCAAAAATATGTTCTCTTTTTTCGTTAGCAATTCCAACGCCATTATCTTTAACTGTGATTAAATAAGTATCTGACGCTGCTAATAAATGAATATCAATCAATCCAATTTTATTTTCTGGAATGGCTTGAATAGCATTTTTAATAATATTGGTGAACACGCGCATGAGCTGGTCTTTATCGGCAAGCACAACACAAGCAACGCTTGGATAATCAAGTGAAATATTTATATTTTCTTCTTCTCGAAACAACTCTACAGTTGATTCTAAAATCGGAACAATATCAATCGGTTTAAAAACACCTTGAGGCATTTTTGCAAAGTCTGAAAATGCAGTGGCAATGCCGGAAAGATTATCGATTTGCTCGATTAGACGGTGCGAAATTTTGCTCGTCAGTTCAGTAATATCTGGCGAATTATCTTTTAAAGCACGCTGTAAATGTTGAATGCTTAGCTTCATTGGTGTCAAAGGATTTTTAATTTCATGTGCCACTTGTTTTGCCATTTCGCGCCACGCTCCTTCACGTTCTGACTTTGCTAATAAATCTGCACTTTTCTCCAATTCGTCTAACATCAAATTATATTGATGCACTAATAATCCAATTTCATCTTCATTTTTCCATACAATTTTCTTATTGAATTTTCCAAATTGAACATCTTTAATATTATCAGAAATCAATGTGAGTGAGTTGGTAATAGAGCGTGACAAAAACACGGCTAGCAAGGCTGCTGCTATTAAAAACACGACATACACATTGACCAATGCGACCAAGAAATAAGATATATCTTCTTGAAAAGATTTTTGTTTGCCGTAATATGGAAAATTAAAATAACCTAACACTTTTCCATTACTTCTGAATGGTTGATATGCACTTAAATATGACAATTTTCCTATTTTTTCATCATGCACATATTTCGATTTTTCTTTTACAATTAGATTGTAATAGGCATCAGCATCCATTTTTGAAGACACCAAATTGCGTTTAAAAATTTCTGGTTGTGATGATTGAATTAAATCGCCTTTTACATTATATACGTTGATATCGAGTGCGTGTATGGAAGAGAGTACTTTTATTTTTTGTTGTATTATTTTATCAAATGTATTATCGCCATAAACTGGATATTCTTCAACATAATATTGTGCTGTATTTTTCATTACTGCATTTACTTTTTTCAACAATTTGCTATTGTGATAAATATTATATTGATATTGAAAATAAACCAAAGTAACAATGCCTATTATAGCCAAGGAGAACAATACTAAAGCCAACATTGAATTTTGAATTTGCTTTTGTAATGTATTGCCTTTAAAAAAATTACGTATAGATGTTTCGTCCCAAAATCTATCTGAAAAACCAAATAAATCCATGCATAAAAAAAATGCTAAAAAGAAAATGACCATGTAAGAAAATACAGACAAAGTGCTTAATGCAGGTCTATTTTTTTCAGACAATACCACTTGCTTCTCTTTACTAAAATAAATCATGTGTGTATAATCATCATTTTTATACACAGAAAATTCTTTATTCTCTTTTACAGGAAAATTGAAGGTCACTTGGTATTCGTAATCGCCTTTTTGTTTTACTAAATATTTATTATCATAAATCGCATAAGAGAAATTATCAAACTCTTCATCGAAGTAATTTTTATGTTTTAAAAGTAACTCAGGATAGGCACTGTAGGAGCTAAATATTTTCGGAATAAACTCTACAAATAAATAGCCAATATTTAAGGAATCATCTTGTATAGGAAAATAGCCTAAGTATTTTTCGCCATTTTCTTTAATGGACAAATAATAATATTGCGACGAAATACTTTTGGCTTTTCGAGAATGTCGAGTATTATTTAACTTATAAAATTCTTTTTGCGTGACGCCGATTAATGGCATGCCATCTTTGTCAAATGCATACGTATTAATCGTGTAGCGACGAAGTAGTGGCTTGAAATATTTTGAAGTAATTCGATTTTCAATATTTACTGTTGACAAATATGGATTCTTAAAATACGATTTCACAAAATTGTCTTGCAGTATATTATTTTCTGATTCGGTGAGTGTATATTCTTCGCCAATATCACGTTCGGACACTAGCTCTTCCATTCTGTACTTCCGTTTTTCAATATCTTTTTGATTTGTATTGACAATAATAATGACTGAAGTTAAAAAATCAATAAACGATAATAAAATCAAGTTTGATAAGAACTTGTATTTTCTATTTTGTTGAAAAAATGATTTCTCATAATAGAAAAATAAAACAAAGGTGAGCAACCATAGCAATAAAAAACAAGCATATAACACATCTGTAAATAAGGTCAATTTAAAGCCAATCAATAATCCAAAAACGCCAAAAACAAAAACGTATTTAAAGAAGTGCTTGTCTATATTGTGTTCAAAAATCCACTTCATCAAAAACAATAAACTTGAAAAGCCAAAGCCAAAAACTAATAAACTGATGAACGTGTATCTATCGAGTGTATTTGCTAAATAGAAATTAAAGCTGATGACGGAATTTTGAATGACACTTTGAATAATAAAAACCAATAAGAAGTAAACGGCAATAGGCAATATCAACAGCCAAACTTTGTAATATTGCTTGTTAAAATCTGTTTGAATAAAACGAATGAACGAAAGTGACCACGCCAATAAAAACACACGAACAAGCAAGGCGCCTAATGAATCGCCCAGATATGCAGAAGCATATAAATTAGATGAAAAAAGCAAAGATGTTTTAGTGAGTGAAAACAATTGCAACTCAACAAACATAACATCAGTTGCCACAATGACTAACACAATGAACGCAAATGCCAATTTATTTTTTCGTTTTACAAATGCATTTTTAATAACTTGGTACATTGCCCAAAAAAGTAACAACAAGCCGATGAGTTCTACAACGATGATATATGGATTATACACTTTTTGCGCATCGTCAGCAATACGAATTGAAAATAAATAAGTGCCATTAATGCTATTAATTCGGCTTGAAGTTTTTGTTTCTTTACTTGAAATCACAAAACGTTTTAGAAATGGATGTTTCCATACAAAGCCATTTATCAAAAATTTATTATCCGTAGCATACTGGTGATAAATTGGTATGAGCGCATACAATTGTACACCATCGCTGATTTTATTATTTAGCACTTCATAAAATCCATTTCCTTCTTTTAAAAAATAAATATCATGTTGCGATAATTTGTAAATATTATCTGGAATAAAGCTATTATCAGACCAATAGTTTAAAATTCCATCTTTGTATATATATATCAGTATATCTTTGTCATTATCCAAGTGTTGAATCGCATTGCGCACGGCTGCATAGTCATTTGTAGCGGCAAGCACTTGCTGATTGTGCAAGATTGCATTTGCTTTATTTTCTGTTTTATGCAAACGTGTTTCTATGATACTTTTAGCACGATTGATGGCTGGCGAAATACTTTGCAAAGTATCTACCAACAATCCGACGGACAGCAACACACAACCAATGATGGTGATAATGCTAATTTTATGTCGATATAAAAACTGCACGGTTTGCTAAGCTTGGTTTAAAAGTTCTATTTTTGCTAAGTTCCAAATTTCATCTAATTGTTCCAAATTCATGGCATGCATATCTAATTGTTTTTCTTTAGTATAATTTTCCATCCATTGAAAACGCTGGATAAATTTACTATTTGTCTTCTCCAAAGCCATTTCTGCATCGACATCAATAAATCGAGAATAATTAACCAGTGCAAACAATACATCACCAAATTCTAATTCAATTTCTTGTTTATTACCTTGCTCAACTGCTTCCTTTAATTCAGAAATCTCTTCCATTACCTTGTCCATTACTTGCTCTTTGCGCTCCCAATCGAAGCCAACTGCACGTACTTTGTCTTGTATGCGTTGCGATTTATTGATGGCTGGCAAAGAATTAGGCACACCTTCCAACACTGATTTTTTGCCTTCTTTCAGCTTCAATTTTTCCCAATTGCGTTTCACTTCCTCTTCGTCTTCAACGCTCACATCACCATAAATATGCGGATGCCTGTAAATCAATTTTTCTGAAACACTATTCAACACATCAGCCACAGAAAATTGTTCCTGTTCTGTGCCAATTTTAGCATAAAATACGAGATGCAAAAACAAATCGCCTAATTCTTCTTTAATAGATTTCCAATCTTCTTTAATAATGGCATCAGAAAGCTCGTATGTTTCTTCAATAGTGAGCTTACGAAGCGTTTGCACCGTTTGTTTTTTGTCCCAAGGGTATTTTTCGCGTAAATCGTCCATAATATTTAATAAACGTGCAAAAGCAGCTAATCGATTGTCCATAATTTTCTTTCTACAAAAATACTACTTTAAAACAAATAGTTAATTTAGTGCTAGAATTTAGAAATATGAAAAAATTAATAGCCGACTATAAGAATATTCACCCTATTAAACAAGGTGTGTTTTTTCTTTTGCTTATCAGTTTATTTGCTGTAAGCTGCTTAGTATTCAATATTAAAGATATGATGGCATGGAATATGCTCATTTTAGCATTTATGTTGTTTTGTGTGTTCAATCCAGTTATATCCACATTCCAACAAAAATTACTCCAATATTTTCTGTTTTCAATTCCTGTTTTTATTGGCTTATTGTTTTATGTTTATTTTGTCGGGAATTTTATCTCTAACATCAACTATAATCAATCACATGAATTACATTTTATTGCATTATTAATCATCATCTTTTATGCGCTTGCCATTATGTTTAGCCTAATATTCAGAGGTGTTTTGCATTTTTTAGAAAATGTAGATAATCAATAATAATAAGAATTAAATAAACAATTATTCTATTCTTGATGTTTATTTTCAATACTTTTATCATACAGAAAAGCACATGACAAGGGCAGCCATTCGAAATATTATTTTACTAGCATTTATATCACTGGCAGGCATTATTGCTACTCAATTATTTTGGATAAAAAAGGCTATTGATTTAAAAGAACAGCAATTTAATCATCGAGCGTATGTTGCATTAAAAAGCGTGGCAGACCGTCTTGTGTTAGACACCAAATATAGAGTGCAATTAGATGGCATCAATAAAAAGGCATCTAATTATTATACATTAGAATTCAGCTCTCCAGTAAATGTTACAATGCTAGAGAATTATTTAGTGATTGAATCTAAAAATCAAAACTTAAATGCCGATTTTGAATATGGTATTTTCGAATGCACAACAGACTCATTTTATTATGGCAGATATGTAAACATCAAAAAAACTGGCGAGATTGAACGTTTAAAAGTAAAGGCCAAGCCATCAGAAAATTATTACATAGGCGTTTTATTTCCAAAAAAGAAAACCTACCTGCAAGATGATTTAAACTTACTTATCTTTTTCTCTGCAGTATTATTAGTGGTCATCGGATTTTTTACATATACCATTCTTGTTATATTAAAACAAAAAAAATTAAGCGAAATAAAAACAGATTTTGTCAATAATATGACACATGAATTTAAAACGCCAATCTCTACGATTTCGCTTTCCTGTGATGTATTAATGCGCGACGATATCACAAAAAATCCTGAGCGACTGAAACATTATGCAACCATCATTAGCGAGGAAAACAAGCGTTTAAAAAGCCAGGTCGAATCCGTATTACAAGTATCACAAATTGAATCACATAAAATTGCATTAAATTATTCCGAAGTGAATATGCATGCACTTATCGAAAATATTGCCAAAAATATTAAGCCACGTTTAGACAAACAAAATGGTCATATTCAATTGCATTTATATGCTCAAAAACATATCGTTTTAGGCGATGAAGTGCATTTGACCAATATTTTATATAACTTGCTAGATAATGCCATTAAGTACTGCGACAAAATTCCTGAAATTAGCATTACCACAGTAAATAAACATAAAGGAATTGAAATAGCAGTGAAAGACAATGGCAAAGGAATTGAAACGAGTTCGCATTCAATGATTTTTGAAAAATTCTTTCGTGTGCCAAGCGGTAATATACATGATGTAAAAGGATTTGGATTAGGCTTGTTTTATGTAAAAAATATGATCAAATTGCATAAAGGAAAAATAGCATTACACAGTGTTCCTACAGTAGGTACCACTTTTACTATATGGTTTCACACTATTGAAAAATAAACACAATGGACAAAGTCAAAATATTATTAGTAGAAGACGACCCAAATCTTGGTTTTGTAGTAAAAGACAACTTGAGTGACAAAGGTTATGAAGTGACGCATTGCATCAATGGATTGGAAGCAGAACGCGTGATTTATAAAGAAAAATTTGACATCTATTTGTTAGATGTGATGATGCCCAAAAAAGATGGTTTTACATTGGCACAAGAACTCAGAGAAAAAAAGGACGACACGCCAATTATCTTCTTAACAGCACGTGAAATGCAAGAAGACAAGCTAAAAGGTTTCTCTGTTGGCGGCGATGATTATATCACTAAGCCTTTTAATTTCGATGAGCTTACGATGCGTATCGAAGCCATTTTGAAACGAACAAAATCAGCAACACCTGAGCAAAAAGAATTTAATATAGGCAAATATATTTTAAAGGTGGACGAACTAAAGCTCATCAATGGCGATGAAGTTTCGTCTTTAACTAAAAAAGAAGCAGCGCTGTTGGAGTTCTTAGTAAAACATATCAATCAGCCAGTGAAGCGCGAAGATATGCTAGTAAAAATATGGAAAGACGATAGTTACTTTGCCGGCCGAAGTATGGACGTTTACATCACTAAATTGCGTAAATATTTAAAAGACGATTCAAACATCGAAATACAAAATGTACACGGCGTTGGTTTTAAATTAATCGACAATAAGTTGTAAGTTGTGAGTTTTATCTTTTACCGTTTACTTATTTTATTCCACTTGTAACTCATCACCTTTTACACTATTCCATCATTCGATTATCAAAAGTGTATGAAATATTCAAATAGAAATTTCTACCTTTTCTTGGAATATTATTCCAATCGGCATAAGTTGAATAATAAGTATCTGCCATATTTTCGATACCTACTCTAAAATGCAATTGGTGCGCTTTTATAGGTATTGAATATCCTGCAGCAAAATTAACTATAGCATAAGCGGGCTTTGCTTTTTCGCCATAAAATGCACTATGTGCATATTGTTTTGATGCACCTTCTACATTCATTTCCATCTCTAATCCTTTTATATTATAAGTTAAACCTGCTTTAAAACTAAATGGTCGTACCAATGGCATATTTTGCTTATTAAAATCTCTACCAAAATTATAAGACAATGCCACTCTCGTTTTTACTGATGGATGCGGACGATATTCCATGCCACATTCCGTGCTCACGATATTTACAGATTCTAATGCTTGATATTCTTTAACGCCGTTTGCGTTTAATGTCATCGCAATATAATTGGTATTCGGAATACCGATGATATAATCTAAAATATGGAAATAATTTAATCCGAAATTCCATTTTATTTTTTTCATTTTATAAGCAAGTGCCGTATGCAACTCAATTGATTTCTCATTTTTCAAATACGGATTTCCTATATAATCATAAGCATCAAAGCTATTGAATAAATAAAAACCATAAGCCTCTGATATAGATGGAGCGCGCTCGCCATATGCCATCGCTATTGAATATTCCCAATTATTTTTGGCGAATGTATAAGCAGTTTGAAAACCAACAATAATTCTATTTTTTCCAGCTGACATTGTCGGGTAAAAAATATGCATACTGTTTAATCCAAATTCGCTGGCAACAAAATTTCTATGAAATCCAATGGACGCACCGTATTTAATCGTATGCATAGGTTTCCATGAAAAGTTATTCGCTAAATTGACTCCTGCATAAATTGTATGCACATCAGGCCAAGTGTACATAAACATACTTTTGCGTGATGTATCATTTGGATACATGGTCATTTCAGCTTTCGATTTATTCCAATAGGCATTGAGCGTCAATGCCATCTTTTGACGCTTATGCGCTCCATTTATTTTTGAATACAAACCTGACGTTGTGCTCCAGCCTGGCATATCCATGTGTATAGGCACTATTGGACGTTTGGTATCGTCCATAATATGCGTTATTGTATTAAAATATACTCTTGTCGTCCACTCATCAATAAATGAATTAATGTAGGAAGCGCTATGTTGCACTGAAGCAATATACGCACGTGCTAATGCTACGTCCATAGGTAAAGCAGGATAGCCAATATTTACGGCATTATCAAAAGTAAATGAGCCTGTCAGTGTATTTTTATTATTTATTTTTACACCAATAGACAGAGATGTGTTATATTTTTGAAATTGTGAAAATGGAATCAATGTTCTTTTGCCAGCTTTATAATTATCAGCATCTCTGAAAATAAAATCGGCATCAACAAAGAATTTAGCATTGCTGTATTTCACTCTTGTGGCTGCTGTAAATAAATTACTATTGGATTCATATCCAAAATTGACTGAGCCTAGCCAACCGATATGACAATAATCGTGTTTCTTTTTTATCAAGTCAATAGCGCCACCAATTGTTGGTCCGTACGAAGCACCTTCTTGTCCTGAGCTTACTTTTACATCTGATAAATTTGAAACATCTACATAAGAAGTAATAGGGTCCATTTTATCAGTACAAGCACCAAAAATATGCATGACATCAATTGTCAATTGCAATCGTTCGCTCGACATGTTATTCAACATTGGCTCCCAAGCATAACTACCTCTTCGCACGAGAGACACATTCATAGATTTATCTAAGTATTCATCGATTGATGAGAGCGGTTTGTTTTGTTTGGTATAATTAATGAGTGGCTTACTAATTATTGCTACTTCATCTAATTTTACAGATAATATAGAATCTATGTTCGTAGTATCTTGTGCCATTATATTTCCTGATATTACACTTAATATCAAAAGGAATAATATCTTATTTTTCATAAAAAAAATTAAAAAATGGAGGAGTTGGAATCCTCCATTTTGTAAGAAAAAACTAAAATTCTAATTCTAAATATAGGCTGCTACTTTCCACACTTGGTGAAATTTCTTCGCCTTTCAATACTACATCTGATGCATTTTTGACAATAAAATTCAACTTCCAATAGCCAGTCATGCTAAGTGAAACCTTACCGTGATACAAATTATCAGTTGTATTAATAATAGGTTGAACATTATTTGGTGAAGTGTGATTGCCCATGTCCGGCATTCTCGGATCGAACAGTATTGTTGCATCAGTCACGGCAGGATATGACATACTTGTTTCTTTTACAAACAAACCAAGTGTCAAATCATTTGTTGCCACAGCTGGATTTTCTGGCGACACTAGTGCTAAGATGTATTTTTTAGAATCGCTACCTGTAAAACTCGTTACTCGTTTTTGTGTAGAATTAGCAACCGCAAATGTATCTAACACAGCAGTAGTAATACTTGGCGTTTGCACATCTATTGACAATGTCCATTTTTCCATATCGTTTCCTGGCATTTGAAAAACGATAAAACCTTTATATAAAAATTCTTTACCTGCAACTTTTGTAATTGGTGATTTTGGTGCAGCGTGCGACATCATGGTCATGTGCATAATCGGCATCCAATCTAATACGGCATTACTGACAAACTCATCATTTAATTTATTTTTTACTCTAAAGAATATGTCATTATATCCTACCGTTAGCGTTCCGCTACGTGTGTAAACTTCTATCTCAGTCGTGTCATTGGCCATCTTTTGTAATAATGTTAAACCTGCTAACTCATCAGGTTGTTGAGCTGTTTCTTTTTTGCAAGAAATCAATATTATTGAACACATAGCTATTGCTATGAAAATGATTTTTTTCATTGGTAATTTAATTTGAATTAAAAAATAATAGAGATAATACATGTATCAACAAGGCATTTATAATGCAATGCAATACTATTAAAAGGCTGTCTTATACTATTTTACAAGGTGGATGAAAAATAACACTGCTGAATGTATAGGTATAAGAATCAATGAAATTGCCTAGTTTAATATCAGTGGAAATATCATTTTTAATAATGAAAATTTTATTTGTGTGTTTTTGGCAAATTAGTGAAATCAGTTCTTCTGTGCTATTTTTTGACGTCGTAGATTTAGCATCTTTATCATCAAAAACCTTATTTAGATTTTCGTTTAAATGGCATTTTCCGTGACATTTTTTTTCTGGATTATTTTTATTAATACACAGCACTTTTTGAATGTAATCGTAATTAATAGCATAGTCCATTACCGGTAAGATAGGTCTTAATAATGTTGTAAACGAAACTATGATTACGATTATAAATTTCACAATTCGAAATTAGAAATAAAAACAAGATTATTCTATGATAAAAGTCAGTATGAAAGATGAGATTATACAATTAACAACAAGGTAACAATAACTGTATTCTGATTAGAATTGTTGCTTGTTTGCCAATAAATACATCACTGCCATACGCACAGCAACGCCGTTTTCCACTTGCTCCAAGATGATAGAATGTTCGCTATCTGCAACATCAGATGAAAGCTCTACGCCTCGATTAATTGGGCCAGGATGCATGATAATAATTTCTTTGGAAAGCTTATCTAATCGTTGTTTATTTACACCGAAATACAATGCATACTCGCGCAATGATGGAAAGTATTTTGTGTTTTGGCGTTCTAATTGAATGCGTAAAACATTGGCTACATCGCACCATTGCAATGTTTCGTCTAAGTTGTGTGACACGTTTACGCCTAATCGTTCTATGTGTTTCGGTATAAGTGTAGCAGGACCACACAGTGTAACTTCTGCGCCTAATTTTTTCAAACAGAAAATATTTGACAAGGCTACTCGCGAGTGCATGATATCACCTAAAATGGCAATTTTTTTATTTTTCAAATCGCCTATTTTTTCTTGCATAGAATAGGCATCTAACAAGGCTTGTGTTGGATGTTCATGTGTGCCATCGCCAGCATTTACAATATTGGCATCTATGCGTTCTGATAAGTAGTGTGCTGCACCTGGACTTGCATGGCGCATCACTATCATATCTACTTTCATCGATAAGATATTATTTACTGTATCGAGCAAAGTCTCTCCTTTTTTTACAGACGATGATGACGATGAAAAATTAATGATATCTGCAGACAGTCGCTTTTGCGCAAGCTCAAATGAAATACGTGTACGTGTTGAATTTTCAAAAAACAAATTAGCAATCGTAATATCTCGAAGTGTCGGTACTTTTTTTATTGGGCGATTGATAATTTCTTTGAATTGCACTGCTGTTTTTAAAATCAACTGTATGTCATCTACTGTTAAATGCTCAATTCCTATTACATGCTTCGAACTTAACTGACTCATAGTTGATGAAAATATGCTATTTTTTTACAAAAATTACTTCGTTATTAATTTGTTCTTCACCTGCCCAATGCACCTCTACATCTACCGATTCAATGGTATCGACTACACTGCCTACAAAATCAGGTTGAATAGGCAGCTCTCTGTTAAATCGTCTATCTATTAGCACCAACAATTCAATTTTTGTTGGCCTACCAAATGACAAAAGCGCGTCCATCGCTGCACGTATTGTTCGACCTGTATATAATACATCATCAATCAACAACACTTCCTTTCCTTCAATATGAAAATCAATTTCAGTTACTTTTGCGTTCAGCGATTTTCCTCTTCTAAAATCATCACGATGAAAAGTAGTATCAATTTTTCCGAAAGGAATTTGTACGCCTGTAAGTGCTATAATTTTTTGATGAATTTTTTCAGCCAACAAAACACCTCTTGGCTGCACACCAATAATTACTGTATTAGTAAAATGAATAGATTCAATGACCTCTCTGCTTAATCGCTCAATAGTCAACTGTATTTGGTTGCCGTTTAGAAGTACAGTATCCGACATTGGTGCAAAGATAATGAAAAATCAGACAACTTTATAAGGAAAAATCATGTATCAATATTAACAAATTGAAATTGATATATATTAACAACTTTCTATCGCTTTAATTCGTGCAATGGCTTATTTTTGCAAAAATATTTAGCTATGCATAAGACATTTGGAATTATTGCTGCACTTTACGGTGGACTTGCTGTGGTACTAGGTGCCTTTGGCGCACATGCGCTTAAAAACAAACTCGATGCGTATCAGTTAGATATCTTCAACAAAGGTGTCCAATATCAATTTTATCATGCTTTAGCATTAATAGCAGTTGTATTGATTTCCGATAAATTAAATACAAAAACCTTGACAATAGCAGGCTGGAGCTTTTCTTTAGGTGTTCTTTTCTTTAGTGGTTCCTTGTATTTATTAGCTATGCGACATCTTTTAGGTATGGAAGGATTCGCTTCAATTCTGGGACCAATCACTCCATTAGGTGGACTTTGTTTTATTATAGGTTGGATATTTTTATTGATTTCTTTTGCAAAAATGTAAGGAAGGAAACTATTCTGCAACTTATTTCGTTACGTTTTAATATTTTATACTTATTTATGAAAGTTAGCATTACTATACTTATACTCTTATTTTTATCAATTTCTTTTGCACAGCCACCACAACAATTTGGCACAGCAGCTGGCTCGATAAGTGGGAAAGTAGTGGACGCAGCAAAATCCTCGCCATTAGCCTATTCATCAGTAACCTTACAAAGTTTAAAAGACTCTGCTATTATTTTAGGCTCATTAGTAGATGAAAAAGGCTTTTTCGAAATTACAAAAATTCCGTTTGGCGCATATCAGCTCACCGTTTCATATATTGGATATAGCGATTATAAGAAACAGCCGATTGTAGTGGCGCCACCAGATAAAATGAGTGTCAACTTAGGCACTATCAAAGTAAGTGAAGACAGTAAACTTTTAGACGAAGTACAAATAACAGCAGAAAAAAGCTACATGCAAGTTAATGCAGAAAAGAAAGTATTTAACATGGATAAAAACATATTATCTACTGGCGGTTCTGCGATTGATGCCTTAAAGCAAGTGTCTTCAGTAGAAGTAGATCAAGATGGTAATTTATCGATGCGTGGCTCAGGCAATTTGCGCGTATTTATAAATGGAAAACCTTCAGGCATTACCGTCACAAACACAAAAGCAATATTAGATGCCATTCCTGCATCACAAATTGAAAGCATAGAAGTCATCAATAATCCATCTGCAAAATTTGATGCAGAAGGCGAAGTTGGCATCATCAATATTGTGCTGAAAAAAAATCTGAAAAATGGATTGAATGGAAATGTTACAATAGGCTACGGCACAAAATATGATGCCAATACAGGCGCCACTATTAGCTATCGAAAAAACAATATCAGCATTACCACATCATATAATTTTAGATTTACAGAAAGCTATTTTAAAGGCACTAGCCAACGATTTAATTTTTTTCCTAATCAGACACCGTTTTATTTAAACAATAGTGATTATGGAAAATACCACACATTTGCCAACACAATTAACAGTAGTTTGGATTGGAGCATCAAAGAAAAAAATACACTTTCATTTAGCGTGTTACTTAGCGCTTCTAACAGTAAAACAAACGCTAGAACTAGCACACATTTTTTAGATACTCTAGTCGAGTATGTGAATGCCTACAATCGTTATAACAAAGACAAACAATTCAATTGGAATGGCGAAATAAATTCTTCGTATAGACGAACGTTTAAAGACAATTCTAACGATTTGGTTTTGGCAGCAAACTATGCCTATTCCGACAGAAAATCATCGCCTATTTACACGCAAAAAACACTTGATGTAAATGATGAAGAGCTTGAAAATATTGACTTATTACAACGCAATAAACATACTAACATTACGCATACAGCATTTGCTCAAGCTGATTACACTCAGCCTTTTAAAAAATCAAAATCGAAACTTGAGCTTGGTTATAAATATTCATATAGAAATATTGCAACAGCATTAAATGGCGATTCATTGCTCAGCAGCACACAGCAATATGTTTATGATAGTTCTATTTCAAATCAATACAATTATCGCGAACAAATACATGCTGCATATATGATTTTTGGTGGTGCTGTAAAAAAAATATTTAACTACAAAGCTGGCATTCGCCTTGAAAATACAGCTTTAAACATCCATCAGCAACGCGATTCTGTCATACACAAACAAAATTATTTTAATTATTTTCCTTCCGCATCTTTTTCTTTTAATTTACCAAAATCACATGCTTTAAGTGTGTCATATAGTAAGCGCATTAACAGACCTAGTGCAGAGCAATTAAATCCGTTTGGTAACTACAGCGATCCATATAATATTCTTACTGGCAATCCCAACATGAAGCCTTCGTACACACATGCAGTGGAATTGACACACGTAAAAAATATTGACATAAAACCTTCTAAACGAGATTCAACATTTAATAGAAGTGTATTTTTCAGTACCACAGTTTATTTCAGACATGCTTATAATGTTTTTACACGCTTTAGAACGGTTGATAGTTCTGGACATTCGATTGTTAATTTTGACAACTTAAGTAGTGGACAAAATATTGGCCTTGAATTTACGAATAGAACCAGCTTATTCAAATGGTGGAATTTTGTATTGACAGGAAATTTCTTTTATAATTCAGTAAAAGGCAATGTGCCTAATGGCGAAGTTGATGCAACGACAAATAGCTTTCAATACAATTTACGCTTGATGAACACTTTTAATATTACACCAAAAGCATCATTGCAATTTATGGTGATGTATCGTAGTAAAATAAAATTTTTACAAGGCGAAATAACGCCAATGGTATTTGCAAATATTGGTTTCAAATATGATTTCTTAAAAAACAATAGAGCCAGTATTGCTATTAATATTAGCGACATGTTTCATACACAATATTTTGGTGTGCGAACAAGTGGTAACACATTTACAGCTACAACTTCTCGTTATTGGGAATCTACTGTAGGAAATATAGTATTTACGTATAGATTTGGTAAAAGCGATAGCAAAAATGCCATTAGCAAACAGAAGAAATCAAACTTTGAAGACAGTGGAAATGGTGTTGACGGCGGTGGTGGATAACCTTAGTTTTTGCCGAACTTTAAGGTGTATATAAAGTCTTTAAACTCTTCATCTTTTGCCCAGCCAACAAAATATTTATCTTTGGCGATATAGCCAAAATACCTATTATCATTGAACAATCCGGCTTTTTTTGCTTCGCGTAAGTAAGTAAATGTGTTGTTTTTTTCGCCTTCAGCAGCATAGGTTCTTGCAATTTGGTAATATGCATACGCACGCTCATTTGTCAACTGCATCGACTTATAAATATCAGAACGTGCAGATTTGAAATTTTCTAATTCCAACTTACATAAACCTCTGTCTAAATAATATTCCGATTTATAATTAGTGATATTAATTGCATTGTCAAAAAACTGAATTGCAATCGTATAGTTTTTTTGTTTGACCAAAACTTTTCCTAAATAATATTGTGCGCTTTCATCTTTAGGATCGAGTTGTGTCGCATATAATAAATCATTGTAAGCTTCATCAATCTTATCTAAATGATATCGAACAATTCCTCGATTTCGATTTGCCAATTCAAAATCGGGTTTTAGCTCTAATGACTTATTAAACTGAGCTTCTGCTAGTTTCAAATCTACAATGCTTGCCTCTGCAATATTTTGATTGTTATATGTTGCTGAGCCTATATTGTTATAGGCGATATAATTATTTGGATCTAGTTTTATTACTCTTCTAAAATCTTTAATAGCTAGCTCAAACTTATCTGCATAGTAATAACACATGCCACGACTATTAAACAAATTAATATCAGAGTCATTCATTTTAACTGCTTTATTGTAATAAGGCAATGCGTCGTCAAATTTTTTATCGAGCACCAACATATTGCCCATATCTACATAAGCAGCATAACATTTTGGATGTAGCTTGAGCAGTAAGGTATAGTTTTCGTTTGCAGCTTGAAAATTTTTCAATTTATAAAAGCAAAATGCCTTCCAATAGAGCGCAACAGTATCATTTTTATGCGATTCTAAATAGGAATTTATCGTGGAAATGGCAGGTTGATAGAATTTTTGTGCAATTTGTTCCTTGGCAAATTCTAAAACAGGATCTGTTTTTTTACGAGCGAATATATTATTTGAAACAAGAAAAAAACAAAAAAACAAGCCTATTATCCACGCTTTTGATAAGTATGATTTAGCTTTATTCAGCTTGGCTACTTGTAATATTTTGTTCACCTAATGATAGTTTATGTTTTTCCACTACAATAATAGAAAAATCTTGTTTTTCAATTCTTTTAAAATTTCCACTATTGTTTATAGTAATAACCTCGTAATTACTAGGCACTTTAATGTACAACGTTACTTCATTTAAAATACCTGCTGTCCATTCCAATTCTATATTATTACCTGTAATGTAGATATTTTCAATTTCCGTGCCAGAAAAGAAATGGCCTTTACTGCCAGCAATTGCAAAAGGCGTGTAGCCAACTGTAAGCAAGCAACGTGAAGTATGTTTAGGAATTTCAATTCGCTTATCGCCTTTCAGCAAGTCTTCTTTTACATTATCGAAATATAAGTTTGCAGGAAGTTTATACATTTTTGAAGAATCACTTGCATTGATTAGTATTAAATAATATCTATCTTTTACATGAACATTTATTGTATAGAAATTATCCTGTTCATGTACTTGTGCATCTTTAATTGCCATTAACGGAAAAATAGATTTATACCAAAACAATTGCTCTTGGTCGTATTCGGCAATATTATCTGATGTAAACAATAGATGTCCGAATAATAAATTGGCAAGCAACAAGGAATATTTCTCTTCGAATGACAAGCTATTTTTATTTTTCCTTAAGAGAAAAACATCAGGATCATTCCAAAACCATTTTCCAGACAAATGCCTTCTGGAAATGGTGTTATGTATTGCATTTAAAACTGATGGGCGCTCTCGTGCGCGAATCCATTTTAACAATGAAAAATCCCAGCTTAAATGTATGTCAGGACCTATTCTGCAATATTCCGTAGTGCCATTTGCAGCACTTAAAGGTACGCCACAGCCTAATATCATTTTGTCGCCAACGCACTCGCGTAAAAACAACATAGCATCGTGCATGATTTCGCCTCTAGATTTTCCATTTCTAGCGATAAGTGCAGTGCCATATAGAAAATCTAATTTTACCAAATCAAACTTCCATTCTTGTAAAATAGTTTTGAAAACTGCACGCAAATATGTGCGCACTTCCTCATTATACACGTCTAATGCGTAGAACCAAAAGCTCCACAGCGGATTGAAACCTATTTTTAAAAATTTATTTTTATCATCTTTCAAAATCCAATGTGGTTTTTCCTTTACAATAAATGAATTATGTTCACATGCAAATGGTGCAAGCCAAAGCCCTGCTTTCATTTTATGTTTGTGCAAGTCCTCTACTATTGGCAGTAATCCGTTCGGAAACTTATGATTAATATTTAGCCAATCGCCAACCGCTTGTTGCCAACCATCATCAATTTGAAAGATAGAAATCGGAATTTTATTATCGACAAAAGCTTTTATATTTTCTACTATTACTTTCTCTGATATTTTAGTATAATAATAATACCAACTCGTCCAGCCAATTGCAGGTTTTGCATGAATTGGTTTAATATGTTGAGCTTCAAAATAATTCTGAAAACATTGCCATTCATAAGCATTTGAAGCAAATACATCTATAATATTCAAGCTTGTGTTGGCTGCCAATTGCATACCATTGCAGTCACTTATAATTTGCATGTTGTTTTGTGATGCATCATGTTCAAAAATAGTATATGATTTTGCATCACTCAGAGAGCCTAAAAAAAATATTTTACGCTTCGGTAGTTTTATATAAGTATATGTCCAACTATGAAATACGCCAACTTTATTTTTATAATTAAAAAAAGTACCGTCACCATATGCCTCACCAATTATTTTAACGCCACGGCGTTGCGATTGTAATTTCTCCTGCTTGTTAAATAATTTTGTTTCTGTCCATGATTGAAAACCATTACAAAAAATGCTATTGCTTGTTGAATAATCAAAATCAGCATTTATATAAAAGTACTGAAGCTCAATTTTTTCTTTAGCATTGAAATGCACGACATACCGCTTATCATCTCTTATTTCTTCCAATATAAATTCTATTTTGAGATGAATATTTTCAATAATGGAAAAATCGCTTGTATTAATCTCGAATTTTTCGTTTTGAGCAGTAGTGTAACTTAGATGAACGTTTTTAAATTTCATGTAAGACAAAGATAAAATATTCCGAGTTTATTATAGCTTCGTTTATGTAGATGAAAATATCATAAAGAAAGGCGCATAATACTACAAATATTGTCCACTTTTATCTTGGAATTCCAATAGGAACTCCATAAATTATTTGCAGTAAAAAAGGCAGTAAAAATACTAAATTCTTCAAATTACCAAAAAAAATAAGCCACCATGAGGTGGCTTTAGTGACCGCGGCACGAATCGAACGTGCGACCGACTGCTTAGAAGGCA
>JADKZZ010000069.1 GCA_020848475.1 Chitinophagales bacterium
ATGAATCTGCTGTGTTTGGCGTTTCTTGATAGGGTGCATTGTAAATTGGAAAAAATTCTTTTCCATCAGAAAAAATAAAAGACATCGGTGCTTTTCGCACAGCTATAGTTTTCGTGTCGTTGGGCAAGTTTTGTGCACACCATTTTGTCATTTTTATATAGTTCTGCCAGTCAGGTGTAAATCCATAAGTTGGGTCGCCTTTTACATTTTCAACAAAAACAGGGAAACGCTCAGCTGCATTTTTTAGTGTTAATTTTATAGAAGAAATAAAAAGAATAAAGAATAAAAATGGCAACAATACTTGTGCAAAGGAGTATTTTTTTCCTAATAAATACAACAAATAAAACACACTCATCAAGATTAAAGGCAAATAAATCATGATGAAACGTGTTTGACCCCAAGATGTTTGCAATGCGATAAATGTAGCGCCCAAAAGGCAGCTAAAAAACAGTGTGCTAAAGAGTAAATAATGTTGTTTGTTTTTATACATTTGATACAATGCATACACAAGCAAACTGGAACAAACTACCACAATAAGCTTGTTGGTATCGTTGATTTCAGCCACCTTGCCTTCGACAGTTGGCATTTGACTAGCCATCTCTTCTTTCCAACCTAAAACATACATAAAACGCTGTCCGATGTAAATTTGAGCATTGTCGATTAAACGCGTAAAATAGCCAGCCGTAGTCTCCATGCCAGCGCTCGGATTATAGGCATCTTTCTGAAAAATTAATTTTTGTCCTTCGTATTGTGATTGGTCAACATGCCAAATTAGTTTTATTAAAAAACGATAGAAGAAATATAAAAAGACAAATACAGCACTCGCGATTCCGGCTTCAGAGAATTTCTTTTGCGAAAGCAAGAACAAGACGATTGGAACAATAGCAATTACTGCGATGTTACGTGTTATTAAAAATAAAAATGTAGTACTGCCTACTAATATTGCAGGTAATATTTTTTCCTTTAATGGCAGCTCATTATTTAAAATTTTATCGAAACATTTAAAATTAATGTACATGCACAAACCAATGATGAGTAAATACAAACACTCTGTGTAAGTGAGGCTGGCAAACATTAAAAATGGGAAATTAATTGCCGTTAATATCAACGACGGAATTAAAACAATATAAGGTATTCTGTTGCGAAATGCAATAAATAACAAGTAGAGTCCAATGCAAAAAAACAAAATTGAAAACATTTTTAAGACAATCAATTTCACACCAAATATCTTGATGATGATACCTAATAATGTTGGATACAATGGTGCATTTGCTAAATAAAAACTTTCCTTTGCAAAGAAATCTTTAGCATAGCGTGCACCAGATTCTATGTATAATGCATCATCGTTAGCTAATGAAATTTTATTGTCAAAACATAGAAACGAAAAAATGCTAGCCAAGCCCAATACAAGAAATAAATAGGCTTTTTGATGTGTTTGAAAATGAAGTTCTAAAAAGTCAAACAATGAGCTGTTTGTGTTGGTTTTATTGCTTGCACTCAGAGTTTTTCTTACAACATCAACCGCTGGTTTTTTATGTGTTATATTTGCTTTCTTACTCGGTTTCATGGATGGCATTTTTGCTTAATAAAATATCGACAATGTGAATGCGATAATTTTCACAATTTAATTTTTGAATATCTGCTTCTTGTAATACACTAAGCTTATTATTATTCATTAAATAAAAGTGAAAAGAATACTTTTTTAATGCAGTAATAAATTGTTCGACACTGATACCAGAATTGGTTAATCCATATGGATACAACTCGGTTATGATTTTTAGTGTTTCGTTTTTTTGAAAAACAGTTTGCATACCTTGGAAGGCAAAATATTCGTAGCCTTGAATATCTATTTTTATAAAATCCACTTTATGGTTTGGAATAATATCATCGATAGCTACACACTCAATCTCTGAAGTGGAAGTATAATTTTCGGTGGCATATGTTTTATGGTCCACATTTAATAAATCAGAATGATATAAAGTAATTTTTCCGCTTTTCTCGCTTACTGCTTTGTTGTGAAACTCGACATTCCGTAAGTGTCCAGCATTTTTCATCAGATATGAAAAGTTGGTTTTATCTGGTTCAAAAGCATACACTTTCCCGTTTTCACCTACAAGCTCAGCGAGTATTTTAGTGTAGAAACCAATGTTAGCGCCAATATCTAAAACGATATCGCCTTTTTTGACATATTTATTTAATAGTGCTATTTCGTGTTTGTCTTGTTTTTTTTTAAAAAACGGATAAATTACATTGTAAATAGGAAATGCATTCTTATATAAGAAGTCACCTATTTTTATAGATAAAGCAGATGGCATAATGTAATGAATTAGCTAATTAGCTAATTGTTATTTTTATTATTTTTTCAATCCTATTTCTCTCAACCGTTCGTCTAAATATTCGCCTGCTGTGATAGGCTCATATGCAATTGGATGCGTTGCGTCAATGCAATTTTCCAAACAATCTAAACGTACTTCACTTCGTGGATGCAAGAAAAATGGAATAGAATAGCGATGTGTATGCCATTTCTCTTTTGGTGGATTGACGACACGATGTGTGGTTGATTTGAGTTTGTTATTGCAAAGTCGTTGTAACATATCACCAACATTCACCATTATCTGATGCGGCTCCGCTTTAGCATCGTGCCAATTGCCATCGACGTCCATCACCTGCAAACCATCAGCACTTGCACCGACCAATAGCGTAATCAAGTTGATGTCTTCATGCGCTTCCGCGCGAATGGCTGATTTAGGCTCTTGCGTAATTGGCGGATAATGTATGGCGCGTAAAATGCTGTTTCCATTGTGTATTTTAGTGTCGAAATAATGTACATCTAAGTCCAAATATTCTGCAATTGCACGCAGTAAATGACGGCCACTATTTTCAAAACTTTTATATAGTTGTCTGCCTGTTTCATTAAATTCAGGCAGTTCTGCTACTTCAATATTATCTGGATAATCTGCTGCTGGCATAAGTTCGCCATCTTCAATATATTGCCCTACTTGCCAAAATTCTTTTAAATCAGCCACTTCGCTTTGTTTCGCTTTTTCGCGACCAAATGATGTGTAGCCACGTTGTCCAGCGTATTCAACTTTTTCGTATCCTCGTTTGCTTTCCAATGGCAATGCATAAAATTGTTCTACAAGATGATAGTATTTATCGATAACAGCTTGTGGAATGCCATGGTTGTCAATAGCGGCAAAACCAATTTCTGAATACGCTTTTCCAAATCCTTGAATAAAGCGCTGTCTTCTTGTCTCATCGCCTGATAAATAATCAGCCAAATCTAATACGGGAATAAAACTCATTACTGTTATTTGCTGTAAATATAAGAATTAATTGTAGTAAATATATAGTTTGTGTTGCTAAGGTTAAATGCGCATTAAACACTTTTTACCTTGCTAAAAAAAGCGTATTTTTGAAATCCAATTTTTCCATTTATGCGCAAAATTTATATTAAAGAAATTTTAGAAAGTACTTCCGTAGGAAGTGATGTTGTCGTTAGAGGCTGGGTTCGCACGAAAAGAAACAGTAAAAATGTAACGTTTATTAATGTCAGCGATGGTACGACGATACACACCATACAAGCAGTTGTAGAAGCTGAAACAATTAGTGATGATTTACTTGCAAAAATAAATACAGGTGCATGTTTGGAAATACAAGGTCAATTGATAGCTTCACAAGGCACACAAAAAGTAGAAGTAGCGGTAAAAAATATTATCATTTTAGGGGAAGCAGATGCAGAAAAATATCCTATTCAACCTAAAAAGCATTCATTCGAATTTTTGAGAGAAAAAGCGCATTTAAGACCACGCACAAATACGTTTGGCGCCATCCTTCGCATACGTCATGCATTGGCATTTGCGATTCATAATTATTTTAATGATCATGGATTCTTTTATCTTCATACACCAATTATTACAGGCTCTGATGCAGAAGATGCTGGCGAAATGTTTCGCGTTACGACATTAGACGCAACGAATCCACCAAAAACAGAAGAAGGTAAAATAGATTATTCACAAGACTTTTTTGGTAAAGAAACCAACCTTACCGTGTCTGGTCAGTTAGAAGGTGAATTGGGTGCAATGGCATTGTCAAAAATATATACATTTGGTCCAACCTTTAGGGCAGAAAATTCTAATACATCTCGCCATTTAGCGGAGTTTTGGATGATTGAGCCAGAAGTAGCTTTTAATGATTTAGTCGATAATATGGATTTGGCAGAAGATTTTCTGAAATATCTGATTAACTATGCATTAAGCCATTGCAAAGAGGATTTGGAATTTTTAGACAAAAGATTTGCAGAAGAAGAAAAACAAAAACCAACGCAAGAGCGCAGTGAATTGGGCTTGTTAGACAAATTGAAATTTTGTGTTGAAAATGAATTTCAGCGCATGACTTACACTGAAGCGATAGAAATTCTGAAAACTGCGAAAAAGAAATTTCAATATCCTGTCGATTGGGGAACGGACTTGCAGTCGGAACACGAACGTTATTTAGTAGAAAAACACTTTAAAAAACCAGTTATACTCACGGATTATCCAGAGCACATCAAAGCATTTTATATGAAGTTGAGTGAAGATGGTAAGACTGTTCGTGCTATGGACGTTTTGTTTCCAGGCATCGGCGAAATTATCGGTGGTTCACAACGTGAAGAAAACTATGATAAATTGAAGAAACGAGCGCATCAATTTGGCATCGAAGAAGAAAGTATTTGGTGGTATTTGGAAACACGTCAATTCGGAACATGTCCACATGCTGGTTTTGGTTTAGGGTTTGAAAGGCTCGTATTGTTCGTTACCGGAATGGGAAATATTAGAGACGTAATTCCATTTCCACGTTATCCAAAAAGTGCAGAGTTTTAATTGTTTGCGTATTTTTATTATTTAATTTTTAATTCTCAATTCATACATGCTTCATCAACGTCTATCACAGAAAATGCTACAAAAGCTGTCGCCACAACAGATACAGCTGATGAAGTTATTGCAAGTTCCTACTGCAAATTTAGAACAACGCATCAAAGAAGAATTGGAAATTAATCCTGCATTGGAAGAAAGCATCTCGGATTATGATAATGATAAAGAAGACTTATCGGAGCCAGAACAAATACGCGATGACGAGGAAAACTATGAAAACAATAATGAAGATGATGATTTTGCCGATAGCTTAGATATTCAAGAATATACCAAAGATGATTATGATTATACGAATGACGACGGCGATTATCGAGGTAAAGAAGATAAAAAACAAACACCATTTGCCATCGGCAAAACGTTTCATGATTTTTTAGATGAGCAATTGCACTTATTAGATTTAGATGAACACGAATGGCAAATAGCCGACCAACTCATTGGTAGCATTGATGATGATGGTTACTTGCGTAGAGAATTAGATGCAATTGTCGATGATTTGGCATTTCAAAAAAATGTATCGACATCAGTTGAAGAAATTGAAGAAGTATTGCGAACTATTCATCGCTTCGATCCGCCTGGTGTTGGTGCTCGCAATCTGCAAGAGTGCTTGCAAATACAATTAGAACGCAAAGAACAAAATAGCCATGTAAAATTGGCTCTGCGCATTATTACCTTACAATTTGAGGCTTTTACAAAAAAACATTACGATAAGCTATTAAAATCGCTAGATATAGAGGAAGAGCAATTGAAAAAGGCACTCGATGTGATATTACACCTCAATCCGAAACCAGGCGGTGCTAGCGATAATACGACTTCGGTTAATCATCAAACAATTATTCCTGATTTTACAGTTGAAAATAATAATGGTGAGTTAGAAGTATTGTTAAATGGTAAAAATGCACCTGATTTAAGAATCAGCGACTCGTTTAAAGAGATGCTTTCATCGTATGGCAAAGGCGCCATGAAAGACAAGAAACAGAAGGAAGCTGTTGTGTTTATCAAACAAAAAATAGACGCAGCCAAGTGGTTTATCGATGCCATAAAACAACGCCAACACACTTTATTTGTAACGATGGAAGCTATCGTCGATTTTCAAAAAGAATATTTCTTATCAGGCGATGAGATGAAGCTACGTCCAATGATTTTAAAAGATATTGCAGAAATTACAAGCTTGGATATTTCTACTGTATCACGCGTGGCAAATAGCAAATATTGCCAAACAGAATTCGGTGTTTTTTCTTTGAAACATTTTTTTTCCGAAGGCTTACAAACAGAAGGTGGAGAAGAGGTATCAACACGAGAAGTGAAGAAAATATTGGAAGATTTAATTGCAGTGGAAGACAAATCAAAACCATTAAGCGATGAGTTTCTGACTGAACAGCTGAAAGAAAAAGGCTATAATATTGCTCGCAGAACAGTAGCAAAATATAGAGAACAGCTCAATATTCCTGTTGCGCGATTGCGCAAAGAACTGTAAAGCCACTTATTGTAAATTTGAACAATAAAACACTGATTGTATTGACATGATAAAAATAATCTCAAAAATTGTTTCCTATATACTTCATCCATTATTAATGGCAACGTGGTTTGTGCTATTACTGTTGATCACCAATCCATTTTCATTTGCTGGCATGCCTAACGGAATTGTGATTGGCGTTGTATTTGTCAATACATTTATGTTTCCTGCAATTGCACTATTGCTAATGCGTAAATTAGACTTTATCGATAGCTTGGAATTGCCTGATAAGAAACAAAGAATTATTCCCTTAGTAGCAACAATCGTATTTTATGTTTGGGCATTTTTGGCCATCAAAAAATTAAACTTTCCATTTATGGTAGGTATTTTTATGCTCGGCTCTGTTGTGTCTCTATTTCTTGCATTTTTTATAAATATTTTTTCAAAAATAAGCTTACACATGGTCGGCATCAGTGGCGCGCTTACTGCAATAATGTTATTGGTGTTCATCTCACCTGCTGATGTTAGCTATTATTTTCTTTTACTCATCGTGCTAACAGGAGCAGTAGCGACAGCAAGGCTGTATTTAAATGCACACACAATAAAAGAAGTATATGCTGGTTTTATTGTTGGTATGATTGGTCAAATATTTGGTTTAATACTATATCATCCGTGAATCGAAAAAACACTTTTTCACAATTGCACAAAAACTAAAATCGCTAATAGCACATTTATTCTCGTAACTTTGTTTAATATCATCGTTGTATTTGAAAAAAATAGTTTTTCTTTTTATGCTAATAGTAATGCTTGGTGCACATGCACAGGATAGCATTCATTATTTAAAAGTCAGACATATCAATATAGCTGGCAATAAAAAGACAAAAGATTTTGTCATTCATCGAGAGATGACTATTCACGAAAATGACTCATTTCCAGCCAAAGAAATGGACGCTTTATTATTGCAGCAGCGTTTAAATATTTTTAATATTGGTTTGTTTAACGATGTATCCATTAACATAAAAAATTGGGAAGATGACAGCTTGGATTTATCAATACAAGTACATGAAAGATGGGTCATTATTCCATTGCCCATCATCAAGTTTGTTGACCGTAACGTTGTTGAATGGTGGAAAAATTATAGACACGATTTTAAGCGATTACAGTATGGCGCACAAGTGAATTGGCGAAACTTGACTGGCAGAAATGACGCACTGCAATTGGGAATTAGCTTTGGCTTTGCTCAAAGATTAGACATCGGATACGCCGTTCCACAATTCAATATACGGAAAGAGAAAGTAGGCATGTCGATGTACTTTACCATGCTGCGCACCAAACGAATTGCCTATGCAACAACAAACGACGTATTGTCATTTATGAATTTGGGAACATCTTGGCAGCAACAAAAAATAGAAGTGGCTACACAAGTTACCTATAGAAACGCGATTCATAATACACACTATTTTACTATAGGTTATGGCCTTACCGTCATCAGCGATTCTGTACGAAATGCTAATCCAAATTACTTTTTAAATAATGATAAAAAACAACACTACTTTAAAGTAGGATATACCATAATTGCTGACCATAGAAACCTACGCTCTTATCCAACGGCAGGCTGGTATTTACAAGCCAGTTTAACGAACTATGGCTTAGGATTTATGAGAACTCGCATGACGACGACAAGCTTCCAATTGAGTAAATATTTTCAATGGAAAAAACATCAACGCTTTTCAGGAGCAGCCATGATAAAATGGCAGTTTTCGTGGCCTTTTAAACAACCGTATAATTTACAAAATACCAAATCACTTGGCTATGATGAAAATACAATTCGCGGATACGAACTTAATGTAATTGACGGACAACATTATTTGTTGTTTAAAAATGAATATCGCTTTAGAGTATTTAGTTTTCAAATGAGCAAGATTAAAAAATTTAAAGGAAAAAATGCTGCCATTTTAAATTCTTCATTGGCTTACTTGCCACTCAATTTATATTTAACGGCTTATTTCGATGCAGGCTATGTTTGGGACAATTATTTTACTGCGAATAATCAATACAAAAACAAATGGCAGTTCGGTTATGGCATCGGATTAAATTTTGTCACTTTCAATCAAAAGCTTTTCCGTATCGAATATAGCATTAACAGATATTTGAAGAAAGGAGTATATTTACATTTTGAGCAACCACTTTAGCTTTGTTTGTCAATAAACAGCAATGAGCTTGCAATATAATAATTGATTAAATGACAATAGGAATTTATAGTCGCGTATTTAAAGAAGAACACACACCATTTGTGTTAGAGTTGATTTTGCAATTGACTCAAAAACAAATTCCATTCTTAATTTATGATACCTATTATAAATCCATAAAGAAATACATAGCAAAGCAAAAAATCCAAACATTTAAGAATCACAATGATGTAAAAAACAACATCGATTTATTGCTTACATTAGGTGGCGATGGAACCTTGCTAGATACCTTACAGCTCGTGCGTGATAGCGAAATTCCAGTTGCTGGCATTAATATGGGCAGGCTTGGTTTTTTAGCGGATATTCATAAATCTGAAATTAAAGCATTAGTAGAGTCTATACAGCAAAATACTTTTACAATTGAAGACAGAACACTGATTTGCATCGAAACAACAAAGCCTGTTTTTGGCGATGTGAATTATGGATTAAATGAATTTACTATTCATAAAACCGACTCTTCTTCTATGATTGTAGTGCATGTGTTTTTGAATGGCGAATTTTTAAATTCATTCTGGGCAGATGGCCTAATTGTAGCGACGCCTACAGGCTCTACTGCATATTCTTTGAGTTGTGGCGGTCCAATTGTTTTTCCAAGTTCAAATAATTTTGTGCTCACACCGGTGGCACCACACAATCTCAATGCTCGACCTATTATTATTGCTGATAATACAGTGCTCTCTTTCGAAGTAGAATGCCGTGGCAATAATTTTCTATGTTCTATCGATTCACGCTCAGTAAATATTGATAACACAATACAATTAGCAGTGCGCAAAGCCAATTTCTCGTTTAAATTATTGCGTATGCCAGAAAGCTCTTACTTAAGCACTTTACGCGAAAAACTAAATTGGGGCGAAGACAGCAGAAATAGCTAAGAATCGATGATTCTCATTTTCAAGTAAAAATAAAAATCGTACATTGTACAGCATAAATAACAATGTAAAATGTGTGGAATTGCAGGTGCATATTCATTTAAAAATAAATTAGTAGAACAACAATGTTTGCAAAATGCAGCGACTTCTTTAAATAAAAGAGGGCCAGACAATCAAAATTTTGTGACCATTGGCAAAGCTTCTTTAGTGCATGCTCGCCTTTCTATAATTGACACATCTGTAGCGGCCAACCAACCCATTTATGACATCACACAACGATATGCGATTATTTTCAATGGCGAAATTTTCAACTATCAGTCTGTTCGCGATGAGCTACTGCAAAAAGGTGTGCAGTTTAAAACACATTCTGATACAGAAGTTTTGCTGTATGCATACATACATTTTGGCGAATCTTTTTTGCATAAACTAAATGGTTTTTTTGCTTTTGCAATTCACGATAAACAAGAAGACACACTGTTTATCGCTTGTGATAGATTTGGCATCAAACCATTGTATTATTATAGCGATGCTGACTTTTTTTTCTTTGGCTCAGAGTTGAAAAATATTTTGCAATTTCCTATCAAAAAAGAAATAGATTGGAGTGCGGTGAGTTTGTATTTTCAAATGAATTACATTCCAGGAAAAAATGCCATTTTCAAAAATATTCAACGCTTAGAACCAGGTCAACAGCTCTCGATTCGCAACAACAATATAGAGAAAAAGAAATGGTATAATATTCCATACAACGCATTAAATGCGGAACAAAATCAACTTAGTTACGAAGAGCAAAAAAAGAAATTGCTCGTGCTGATGGATGATTCTGTAAGGCTGCGCCTAATTGCTGATGTGCCGCTTGGAGCATTCTTAAGTGGCGGTATCGACTCATCTGTTGTAACAGCGATGGCGTCGCGACACACGCCACATCTCAATACATTTTCTATTGGCTTCGAAAGCGATGCTTTTTTTGATGAAACACCATACGCTAATTTGGTGGCAAAACATTTTAAAACGAACCATACCGTGTTTAAGCTAAAGAATGACGATTTGTTCGAAAGTTTACACGAGTTGTTAGATTATACAGACGAACCTTTTGCAGATTCCTCAGCATTATTGGTCAATATTTTATCAAGATTTACACGCCAACACGTCACTGTTGCACTATCTGGTGATGCTGGCGACGAGTTATTTGCTGGTTATAATAAGCACTATGGCGAATGGCAAATGCGAAATAATAGTTGGCAAGCCAGCATAATACATCTGTTGCAGCCAGTTTGGGAAAAATTGCCTAAATCGAGAAGCGGAAATATTGCTAATAAAATTAGACAACTAGAACGTTTTGCAAAAGGCATGGATTTAAAACCTGCAGAGCGATGGTGGCAATGGTGTTGTATAAATGACACTAACTATGTAGAACAATTGATTGGTGACAAAGCAGATTTGTCTATAACGGAAATGATAAAAATTCGACAGCAGTATGCATCATTGGTGCAGTATGATGGCACGCTCAATGATTGTTTATTGGCTGATGTCAACATGGTATTGCCATATGATATGCTCACCAAAGTGGATAGAATGAGTATGCGCAATTCCTTAGAAGTGCGTGTTCCGTTTCTAGATTATAGAATTGTAGAATTTGCGTTTTCGCTACCTGTTTCTAGTAAAATAAATGGCAATATGAAAAAGAAAATCGTACAAGATGCATTTAGAGAAGTCTTGCCAAATGAATTATACAATCGACCTAAAAAAGGCTTCGAAGTGCCTTTGCTACAATGGTTCCGAACAGATTTAAAAGACAAGATACTGAATGATTGGTTAAGTGATGAATATATACAACAACAAGGCGTTTTTAATATAAACACGATACAACAATTAAAATTGCAATTATTTTCAAATAATCCAGGCGATGTGCACGCACAGATTTGGGCATTGATAGTGTTTCAAAATTTTTGGCGAAAATATATGGATTGATGCAAAAACACATTTTATTTTTTGAGTGAAAAAATTATCTTTGAAAAACATGAGCAAGGCACTCAAAATAGGCATCGTAGCCAATACAGCATTCAATATTTATAATTTCAGATTAAGTTTAATTCTTGCATTAAAACAAGAAGGACACCATGTGTTTGCAATCGCGCCTTATGATGACTATGTTCCATTGTTGAAAGAAAATAACATCGATTATATCGAAATAAAAAACCTGTCACGCAAAGGCACGAACCCAATCACTGATTTAAAATTACTGAATGAGTTGCGGCGTCTGTATAAGTTGCATCAATTAGACGCTGTTTTGCAATACACCATCAAGCCTAATATTTATGGAACATTGGCCGCGCGATTAACAAACACCATCGCAATTTGTACGGTAACTGGTTTAGGTTATACTTTTTTAAATAAAAGCACTGCAAGCAAAATAGCACGTCGTTTATATCGATTCGCATTTTCCTTTGCGCATAAAGTCTTATTTCAAAATGAAGATGACCTTGCTGTTTTTGTGCAAAATAATTTAGTAGATAAAGCAAAAACACAAATAGTTCCAGGTTCGGGCATCGATGTCGAAAAATTTCAGCCACAGTTTTGTCTGAATATGCCATCTTCGCAATTACCTTTTACAAAAACTAAGCATCAGATTAGCTTTTTATTGATAGCTCGTTTACTGAAAGATAAAGGTGTGTATGAATTTGTTGAAGCAGCAAAGCAAATGCTTCAGACCTCAACCCTTGCAACATTTCATCTGCTTGGCGATATTGATACCAATAATCCATCAGCAATCGATAAAGCAACGATTTCACAATGGGAAAATGAGGGCATCATAAAATATCATGGTTTTACAAAAGACACGCGACCATATATATGTGCTGCAGATTGTATTGTTTTGCCATCGTATCGCGAAGGCATGCCTCGCGTCATTTTAGAAAGTATGGCCATGGGAAAACCAAGTATCACGACAGATGCGCCAGGATGTAAAGATGCCATCGTACACCAAGTGAGTGGCTGGATTTGTAAAGCACAAGACACAAATTCCTTACGTGATGCCATGCAAATGTTTCTTGAACTTGACGAAGCAGCAAAATTAGAGATTGGCTTAAATGCCAGAAAAAGAGCGGAAGAAATATTTTCTACAACGGCAGTAAATTTGTTTTATATCAATTTACTCAAAAATCTATAGTCAATTTTAACGTTATTTAAATAAAAAGCATTAAATTTGTTAACACAACATATGCATAGCGACTTAATTAAAATTGTTTCTGCACTTCTGACTTCTTTCGTACTTACGTATATGTTTATACCTTCCATTATAAAGGTGGCCAACATTAAGCATCTTTTTGATACGCCTGGCGGTAGAAAATCACATGTGCAAGTCACTCCAACATTAGGAGGAATTGGAATTTTTGGCGGTTTTATGATAAGCCTTTGCTTGTTTTCTCAATTTTATCCAGGCAATGGTCTTCGATATATTTTAGCGGCTCTGTGTTTTACATTTATGTTGGGTGCAAAAGATGATATCGTAGAATTGGTCGCTTCTAAAAAATTTATCGGTCAAATATTTGCAGCGAGTATTGTTGTAATATTAGGTGACATCAGACTGACCAGCCTATATGGCATGTTTGGAATTTCATATATTCACGATGTATTTAGCATTGTTCTATCTATTGTCACCATCATTTTTATTATCAATGCGTTCAATATTATTGATGGAATAAATTTGCTTGCAGGAAGTATTTCTATTGTAATGTCTTTAGCATTTGGCGCTTGGTTTTATTACTATGGCTTTTTTGATTATGCCATATTAGCGGCGGCAATGAGTGGTGCTGTGTTTGCATTTTTAAAATATAATTATACGCCAGCAAAAATATTTATGGGCGACTCAGGTAGCCTGAGCATCGGCTTAATGTCGGCTATATTGGCGATTCAGTTCATAGAAAAAAATGAGATGATATTATTAAGCGGCAAGAGCGAAGGTTTTGAAATCGTGGCAGCTCCTGCTATGGCAATTGCCGTGCTGATAATTCCTGTATATGATACATTGCGAGTGTTTACGCTACGTATCATTAACAAAAAATCTCCATTTATGGCAGATAGAAACCATATTCACCATCGTCTAATAGATTTAGGCTTGACGCATATACAAGCAACATTTGTACTTATAGGCACTAATTTGTTTTTTATTGCTATAGCTTACTTTTTACAAGGTTGGGGAAATTTATACCTCATTCTAACTGAGTTTCTATTGGCAACTGTGCTAACCTATGTCTTGTTTGCTATTCCATTAAAAAGAAATAATGACACACAGAAAATTAGCCATAAAAAAGTCAATTTGAAGTTGGAAACAAAAGCAGGATAAGCTTATTTCAAATAAATTTGTTGTCGTTGTAATACAGCACAAAGTTCGCTAACCATCATCGCCGTTGCGCCCCACAATACTTTCCCTTGAATATCATAATAAGGCGCCATTAAGGTTAATCCAAATGCACTTTTTATTGGTTTTTCTTTTATGACATTTGGCTCTAAAAATTGATATAAAGGTACTTCTAAAACACCTGATACTTCTTGCTCTTCAGCAATTATTTTAGGTGCTTCATTGATGATGCCAACAAATGGATATACGATAAAATTGCTGGCTAACACATATACACTCGAAAGCGGACCAACAACGTCTATAATATTTGACTCTATGCCGATTTCTTCCTTGGTTTCGCGCAATGCAGCAGCTAAATTTGAAGGGTCACTCGACTCAATTTTACCACCAGGAAATGCAATCTGTCCACTGTGAACACCGTCGTAAATAGGTCGCTCTATAAACAAGATATGAGGAATATTATTGACAGGATAGATTAAAGACATGACGGCACCTTTTCGCTTGTTCGGTAGTGCTGGTGCTTCTATTGATTTATTAACTTGCAAATAGGGTTTTAATGGCGCTTGTCCTTCTTTACCCGGCAATGGCAATGTAAGTGCACGTTGTAAATCATTTTTAAAATCTTGAAACATCACTCAAAAATATGAGTTCTATGTCGAAATTCAAATACAGTGCTATAAGTGTAGTTAATTTGAAAAAAATATGTTAAATCGTTTATAGATAAGCGTTAAAATTCACTAAAAATGCATAAATTTATACATTCGCAACTCACTTAAAAAAATCTAAATGAAACGTCTTTTGTTAGTATCAGCTATAACAATATTTTTGTTTGGCTGTAAGAATAGTTCTGATAACAATGTTCCGGAAGAACCTTTGTCTAGAATTGCATTTGGTTCATGTTGTCATCAAAATTTAGGTGACAAAAAAATATTTGATAGAATATTGGAATTAAATCCACAATTATATATTGCAGGTGGAGATAATATGTATGGCGATTTCTTTGCATTGGCACCTGGCACAAAAGAATATATGGAAGGTGCTTATCGTGGATTAGACGCCAGCCAATCATGGAAAAAATTGAGAGCCAGCGTTCCTATTATTGCTACTTGGGACGACCATGATACTGGCGAAAATGACGCAACAACTACCAATCCAGTTAAAGACATCGCAAAAGATTTATTTTTTAAATATTGGAATATACCAGAAAATGATCCACGTCGTTCTCGTCCAGATGGTGGAATTTATGGTTCTTATTATTATAATGACGACGAACACAGAGTACAAGTGCTAATGTTGGATTTACGTTATAATCACTCGCCATACAAATCAAGTGGCCCAGCAGCAGCACTTAGCGGTTATGATACGATGTTGTCTCCAAATGCTACCATTTTAGGTGCAACACAATGGACATGGTTAGAAGAAGAATTAAGAAAACCAGCAAAAGTAAGAATCATCATGTCTTCGTTGCAATTTAACTCTTTGTATGATGGTAGTGAGAATTGGGCAGTGTTACCATTAGAAAAACAAAAAATGTATGATTTAATCAAAAGCACAGGAGCAAACGGCGTGTTTTTCTTAAGTGGTGACGTACATTATTCTGAATTGACAAAAACGCAACCAGCTGGTATGTATCCAATTTATGACGTTACATCGAGCGGTATCACGCATCACGAAGACAAAGTGTCTCCAAGAAATAACAGCATCAGAGTTGGAAAAGGTTGGCAATATGTAAACTTTGGTTTTATCGATATCGACTGGAAAGCATCACCGGTGTCAATAAAATTACAAGTGTTTGGCAACACAAATGGTTCTGGTCCAAATGGTACTTTAACACGTGACGATGCTAAAATTTCGCACACTGTTACTTTAGATGAACTCAAATTTTAATTAATTAATCATTACAATATAGACAAAGAGGCATATCATGTGCCTCTTTTTTTTATTTTTGAAGTATGGATATTTTTGAAAAGACAACTGCACTACTAAATGAAGTAAATGATGCGACAATCACTTCTGTCGAATCATTGGAGACTTTCCGCATTCGATTTTTAGGTACTAAAAATGTCTTAAAAGATATCTTTGGCGAAATAAAAAACGTGCCGAATGAACGAAAAAAAGAATTTGGCCAATTAGTCAATAGCGTAAAACAAGCAGCTGAAGAGAAATTTGCTATACATCAAGCACAATTACAAAGCAATACAGACGTGGCAGAAAATATCGACCTAAGTTTGCCTGGAGATATTACAACAACTGGTTCAAGGCATCCCATTCAATTGGTCAAAAATAGAATTATCGAAATATTTTCTAAGATTGGTTTTAATGTAGAAGAAGACCGAGAAATTGAAGATGATTGGCATAATTTTACTGCATTAAATATGCCGGAAGATCATCCTGCGCGCGATATGCAGGATACTTTTTTTATTAATGTTAATCCAGATATCGTATTGCGCACGCATACTTCTTCTGTGCAAGTGCGTGTTATGGAAAACCAAAAACCACCCATCCGAATTTTATCACCTGGACGTGTATATAGAAATGAAACTATTTCAGCACGCTCACATTGTTTTTTCCATCAAGTAGAAGGTTTATATATCGATGAAAATGTTTCGTTCGCGGATTTACTACAAACCTTAGATTTCTTTGTAAAAGAACTTTTTGGGCAAGATATAAAAATAAAAGTAAGACCATCTTATTTTCCATTCACAGAGCCGAGTGCAGAAGTAGATGTTACTTGTTTTATATGTGGTGGCGGAGGCTGTAATGTCTGCAAACATAGCGGTTGGGTCGAAATATTAGGTTGTGGTATGGTAGATCCAAAAGTGTTGGAAAATTGCAATATCGACCCGAAAAAGTATGCGGGATTTGCCTTTGGTATGGGCGTTGAACGCATAACAATGTTGAAATATCAAATCAAAGACATCCGACTAATGTCTGAAAATGATACGCGATTTTTAGAGCAGTTTAAATCTGCGAGATAGTTACAAGCTAAAGCTTTCGCCACAACTACATGTGCGGGCGGCATTCGGATTGTTGAAATAAAAGCCTTTGCCATTCAGGCCTTCCGAAAAATCTAATTCTGTGCCAAGTAGGTATAAAATACTTTTTGGATCGACAACAAGCTTGATGCCTTTGTCTTCAAATATTTCATCATTAGGCTGTGACTGATTGTCAAAATTCATATTATATGTCAAGCCACTACAACCACCACTGGTGACAGATACACGCACAAAATGCTCTGGCGTCAAGTGTTCATCTTGCCAAATTTTTAAGACACGTGCTTTTGCTTTTTCAGAAATAAATATCATGTATAAAATTAGAATTAGAAATTATTAATCTAGAAAATTCATTTATCTAAACACATTTTGTGTGTTAAAAGTTTAAATAGTCTAACACATAAAACATAGTAGATAGATTACGAAATCATATCAAACTTCGTATAAGGCACCAAAGCTTTTGGTATTTTAATACCATTTTCTGTTTGATGATTTTCTAATAAACTTGCTACGATGCGTGGCAATGCTAATGCACTTCCATTAAGTGTGTGTGCCAATGATTTTTTGTTGTCTGCATCTTTTGTTCTTAGCTTTAATCGATTGGCTTGGAAAGTTTCAAAATTTGAAACAGAACTTACTTCCAACCATCTTTGTTGTGCTGCTGAATACACTTCAAAATCATAAGTTATTGCAGATGAAAACGTCATGTCGCCACCACATAAACGCAAAATTCGATAGGGCAATTCTAATGCTTGCAATAAACTTTCTACATGCTTAAGCATATCGTCTAATGCAGCATAGGATTGTTCTGGCTTTTCGATGCGCACGATTTCTACTTTATCGAATTGATGCAAACGATTTAAACCACGCACATCTTTACCGTAGCTTCCTGCCTCTCGACGGAAACAGGGTGTGTAGCCAACATTTTTTATAGGTAAATTTTTCTCATCGATGATGACATCACGATATAAATTAGTAATAGGCACTTCAGCGGTTGGAATAAGGTATAAATCGTCTTGTGTGATGTGATACATTTGGCCTTCTTTGTCAGGCAATTGTCCAGTGCCAAAACCAGAATCGCGGTTGACTACATGAGGCACTTGCACTTCTGCATAACCAGCTTCTATGGCTTTGTCCAAGAAAAAAGAAATAAGTGCACGTTGCAGTGCTGCGCCTTTTCCTTTATACACTGGAAAACCAGCGCCTGTGATTTTATTGCCTAATTCAAAATCTATTAAATCATATTTTTTTGTCAAATCCCAATGTGGTACTGCATTGATATGTAATTTTGGTAATTCGCCAACAGATTTTACGACTTCATTGTCTTCTGGCGTTTTCCCGGCAGGCACTATACTATTCGGAAAATTTGGAAGCGTAACCAGTCGCTCATAAATTTGATTTTCTAAGTCGCTAACTTGTGCTTCCAGCAAGTCGGTATTGTCTTTTATTTGTGCAATATTCGATTTTAGTTGTTCTGCTGCTTCTTTTTTGCCTTCTTTCATCAGCGCGCCAATTTCTTTCGACAATGTATTGCGTTGTGACAACAAATCGTCAACTTGCGCTTTGATTGTTTTACGTTGGTCGTCAAATGCAATTATTTCATCGACAAAATGAACATCTTTTATGTGTTTATGTGCTAAGCGTTCTTTGGCAAAGGCGGTGTCTTTTCGTAATTGTTCTAAAGTAAGCATTATTGTTTATTGTCTTGCAAAGATAGTTTTTAAGCATCTTGTATTTAATACTTCACCCTATAATTTGGTATTTTTTTAAAAAAAGTCCGATAAAAAGCATCGTTTTCATAAAATTTGTGTTACTTTGCGATATCAATCAATATTTCCTCGCGTTTTATTGAACAATCTCAAATCGAATTCAGAATCCGTAATTTTAATGCTTTCACATTTTACTTCAATTAAGTATAATTTTTATATGGTGATGTCATTTTTATTGAAATGCAATATGCAATTAGAACAAGATTACGGAAGATGAAATAGATATCAAATCAAAGCCAATCACCAATAAACCCACATTCAACAAACTTATTCTCAAAAAACAATATATGCAAGAGCAAGAAATTAAAGAAGATGAATCTGTGAAAAATTTAGAGACAGACGCGAACGATGGTGCACCTAAAAAGGAAAAAAAGGAACGCACACGCATTGCGCGTAAAGTGGCAGAAAAGGTAGTGCCTGCCAAGAAAACAAAAGAAAATGTAGATGCAGAGAATAAACAATCAGCGCCACACAAAAAAGCAGAAATTCAACAATCAGTTATCCAAGAAGAAGTAGCAGCAGAAGTAGAAGAAAAAATACAAGAAGAAACACATATTGAACCATCAAGAGAAAGTGTGGCAGACATCATACATGCTATTGAGCAAAATGATGAAGTGGCGCTTCCTGAAGAAAAAAAGATAGATTTTAATATAGATTTAGATGGTGTTATTCTAGGCGAAGGTGTGTTGGAAATTATACCAGAAGGCTATGGTTTTTTGCGTTCCTCAGATTATAATTATTTGTCATCTCCTGATGATGTGTATGTGTCGCCATCACAAATAAAATTGATAGGTCTAAAAACTGGAGATACTATTGTCGGTAACATTCGTCCACCAAAAGAGGGCGAGAAATATTTTGCACTTTTGCGTGTAGAATCTATCAATGGCAAAACGCCACAAGAAATACGTGATAGAGTGCCATTCGATTATTTGACGCCATTGTTTCCTACAGAAAAATTAGACTTATTTCAAGAGGCCAATAATTACTCTACACGTATTGTCGATTTATTTACACCTATCGGGAAAGGACAACGTGGTATGATAGTAGCGCAGCCAAAAACTGGTAAAACGATGTTGCTGAAAGACATTGCCAATTCTATTGCCAAGAACCATCCAGAAGTATATTTAATTATCTTATTAATAGATGAACGCCCTGAAGAGGTAACAGATATGCAACGCAGCGTGAAAGCCGAAGTAGTCGCATCGACCTTCGATGAGCCAGCAGATAGACATGTGAAAGTAGCGAGCATCGTGTTGCAAAAAGCAAAACGACTAGTAGAGTGCGGTCATGATGTAGTAATCTTATTAGATTCCATTACACGCTTAGCACGAGCTCACAATACAGTCGCACCATCGTCGGGCAAGGTGCTGTCTGGTGGTGTGGAGGCAAATGCCTTGCATAAGCCTAAGCAGTTCTTTGGCGCAGCGCGTAACATCGAAAACGGTGGCTCACTAACCATTATAGCAACAGCATTAACAGATACAGGCTCAAAAATGGACGAAGTAATTTTTGAAGAATTTAAAGGTACTGGTAATATGGAATTGCAATTGGATCGAAAATTATCGAATCGTAGAATTTTCCCAGCTGTTGACGTGGTAGCTTCCTCGACACGAAGAGATGATTTGTTGTTAGACAAAGATGTATTACAAAAAATGTGGATTTTGCGCAACCATTTAGCAGATATGAACTCAGAAGAGTCCATGAAATTCTTATTGCAACAGATGAAAGGCACTAGAAGCAATGAAGAATTCTTGCTGACAATGAACCGATAACAATTAGATAATTAACTAATTAGCAAAATAGCACATAAAAAAATAGACTTTTTAATACTATTTTGTATCTTTGCAGTCCGAATTTTAGCAGAATAATGCTGGAAATCAACAATTATAATAATTTTAGAATTGAAATAAGATGAAAAGAACGTTTCAACCATCGGTAAGAAAAAGAAAGAACAAACACGGTTTCCGTGAGCGTATGGCGACTAAAGGTGGTCGTGCTGTATTGAACGCACGTCGTGCGAAAGGAAGAAAAAAATTATCAATTTCTGACGAAAGAAAAGGAAAATAATAGCTGGAACAAGTAAACATCAACGGCTTAGCTTCACTAAAGAAGAACGACTAAAAAGCAGAAAACGCATAGACGAACTTTTTAGCGAGAAAGCCTTTGTGCAAAACCAACTTATTAGAATATACTTTAAACAAGTAGAACTGAATTGCGCCTTTCCGGCGCAATTTGCTTTTGCAGCACCTAAGAAAATATTTCCAAATGCTGTAGATAGAAACCGTTTAAAAAGACTCATGCGCGAAAGCATGCGCTTACAAAAAACCGAGTTTTACAAAATACTTCAAGAAAAAGACATACAGATAGTTTTGCTATTGAGCTATCATGCAAAAAAAATACACGATTATAAAGAAGTGGATGAAGCTGTAACTAAGTTGCTGAAAAAATTAGTTATTGAGTTAGGATGATTTATTATATCTCCTGTTTACCTAATATTTTTTTTGCAATTCAATAATTTCCTTTAAATATTGCTGAATTCAAGTGATAAATGCAACTTTATTTAAAATAGGTTTATCGTTGTTAAAGATAGCATTTACAAACTAAGTTCAAGCCATAAATGCAACAATAATCATCCCGTATAAGAAACAACTATAATTTCTTATCAACTTAGCAATTGAAATACCTTTTTTGAAATCTTACCGATTTTATTCAAATCATATACAATACTTAAAGAATGTTTAGAAATAGTCAGTAAAAAAACAAAAGAAATTAAGCAGAATAATGTGTGACAAATTGACAAGGTAAGATAATTTATTATTATATTTATCTTAACAATGAAACTCAAACAAATTCTCATACTTCCATTTATCGCATTGATAAAAATCTATAAATATTCTATTTCCCCACTCCTAGGTGAAAATAAATGTCGTTATCAACCATCCTGTTCTACTTATGCCATAGAAGCTTTGCAAAAACATGGATTATTTAAAGGCGGATATCTGGCAATAAAACGGATTTTATCCTGCCACCCTTGGGGCGGCTCAGGCTATGATCCAGTACCCTAATTCTCTTTGTATTTTTTAACCATTGTTACTATAATTTTTTAGTAGCTTTAAGGTTTAATACCATTGAAATAAATGCATACGCTAAATAAAAGAATATGAAAAACGCTATCACCATATTTTGTCTTTGCTTGCTATTAAATGCTACCGCAGCAGACCAAAATCGCTACTTTGAAATTGCTAAAAACATGGAATTGTTTACACAATTGTATAAAGAGCTAAATACCTACTATGTTGATGACGTAGATCCAAATAAATTAATGACAGATGGCATTAATAAAATGCTTGACGGCTTGGATCCATTTACAAATTACATCACAGGAGCCGACTTAGATGAATATCAATTCCAAACGACAGGCAAATATGGTGGCATTGGCGCTCGTATCTCTAAAATTGGCGATGGTGTTATTATTACAGATCCTTACGAAGGCTTTCCTGCTCAAAAAGCAGGCTTGCAAGCAGGCGATTTAATTGTAGAAATCGATGGTAAAGTGGCGACAAAATACAACTCTGACGAAGTCAGCCAATTATTAAAAGGAGAACCGGGAACAAAAATTGTGGTGAAGGTAAAAAAAGCAATTTCCAACGAAGAAAAAACATACACCTTCAACCGTCAAGAAATAAAAATTGAAAACGTGCCTTACTATGGTATGGTCAATGATAAAATCGGTTACATCAAATTGATTTCCTTCACAGACAATGCAGCACAAGAAGTACAAGATGCATTGCGTAGCTTGAAAAAAAATCCAAATATTAAAGGCGTAATCCTAGATGTGCGTGGCAATGGTGGTGGCTTGTTGAATGAAGCTATTAATATTTGCAACACCTTTGTAGAAAGAGGCGTAAACATCGTGAATACAAAAGGAAAAATACAAGAAGCCAATTTTCAGTATTCAACAACAGGAAAACCTGTGGACATCGATATTCCATTGGCAGTGTTGACCGATGCTGGTTCAGCTTCAGCATCAGAAATCGTATCAGGTTCGATTCAAGATTTAGATCGTGGCCTTATTATTGGACAAAATACCTATGGCAAAGGCTTGGTGCAAGTAACAAAACCAGTGGCATACAAGGCCAAATTAAAAGTGACCATTTCAAAATATTATATACCTAGTGGCAGATGCATACAACGAATCGATTATTCGCACAGAAGTGCAGATGGCATCGCAAGTGCATTGCCTGATTCTTTACGTAAGATTTATAAAACAAAATCAGGACGCATCGTTAAAGATGGTGCAGGCATTGAACCAGATATTAAGACAGAAGAAGAAAAAGTAGCTCCAGTAACTATCGCACTTTTTACCAATAATCACTTTTTCCAATTTGCAAATCAATATAAATATGATCATCAAACATTAAGAGATGGAAATAATTTCTCTTTGTCTGATGAAGAATATAAGCAGTTTACTGATTATCTAAAAGGCAAAGATTATGAATATACAACTCCAAGCGAAGTGAAGTTAAATGATTTGAAAAAAACAATCAAAGAAGATAGTTACTCAGAAACAGTACAGCAAGTAATTACAGACTTAGAATCAAAAATAAAACACGATAAATCGAAAGATTTAATTAAATATAAAGACGAAATAAAACATTTATTAGAACAAGAAATAGTAAGCAGATATACCTATGAAAAAGGTAGAATTGCCAATAGTTTGAAAGATGATGCAGAAATCAAAAAAGCCATTGAAGTTTTGTCTGACGTAGCGAAATATAAATCCATGCTTTCTGCACAAAAATAATGCATACAAACGAGCACCCTATTTATATCTTATGTATCGAAACGGCCAATGCTGTTACATCAGTTGCTATCGCAAAAAATGATATTTGCTTTGCTTTAAGAGAAATCAATACATCAAATAAAGCCGCTGACACACTGCATAAGCTTATTGAAGAATTGTTGCTATCGTGCGCGCTCACTTTTAATGACATTCATGCCATAGCTTTAAGCTCAGGACCAGGTTCTTACACTGGCTTGCGCATTGCTGCTGCTGCTGCTAAAGGCTATGCTTTTGCATTGCAAATTCCTATAATCAGCATTTCCACTTTTCAGGCGATGTTGTTTGGCATACAACACCGTTACCATCAATTAGCTTATGATGTCTATGTGCCCATGATAGATGCACGCAGAATGGAAGTTTTTACGTCTTTTTTTAAAGCAGATGGACAGCTTGTTCAAGCCTATTCATCGCTTATTATTGATGATGAATTTAATACACTACTCGATAACACGAAAAAATATATTTTCTTTGGAAATGGCGCATTTAAAGTGCCACTGGCAAATATTATACCAACAAATGTTGTCTATACAGAATATATGCCGAGCGCTGCTGATGTATGTGCGCTTGCCTACAAGCACTATACTACGCAACAATTTGTAGATATAGCTTATTTCGAGCCAAATTATACAAAGGCTGTATATACAACAGTTTCAAAGCATTAATTTATGTAGATTTTATGGAAAATATATTATAACCAATGCAACCTTTTTCCCAAAATTTATTTCTTATAAAAAATTGGTATAAGATTTGAATATTCGGATAAAGAAAAAATACATAAATGAAATCTATGACAGTAAATAATAATAACCATGTACAACCTGAACTAAAAATTGACTTACAAATTTTACGTAAATCTGTTTTAGTGCTACGTTCTGTCAACCATAAGCTTCGTCAGGAAATTATACAACTAATAGATAAAAATGGCAAAATGACGGTCACAGACTTATACATTAAACTACGTATAGAACAGTCAGTAGCATCACAACATTTAGCGTTGCTTAGACGTGCAGGTGTAGTTGTCACCAGCCGCGACGGAAAATATATCTACTATTCTGTTGACCACGAACGTCTCGACGAAATTTCGAGATTGCTCTCAGAACTAGTAAAGTAATATTCTACTTTTATAAACATTACTATCCATAATTTGTTTAAATTAAATATTTTGAGAAATCTCAAAATATTTTATATTTTATTACAAATAATTCTATATATTTGTAGTGAACTAAATCATAAAAAAAGATTTTATGGAAAATTTTGAATTTAACACCGAGAAAATCGAGAAAGCAGCAGAGCTTTTGAGAGCCGTGGCTCATCACTTAAGATTAAAAATCATTAAGCTGATCCATGAAAAAAAAGAAGTGAATGTAAACGTAATTTACAACACACTTAAAATTGAACAGTCTATCACATCACAACACCTAAAAATTCTAAGAGGTGTAGATGTAGTTCGCACAAGAAGAGATGGCAAAAAGATTTATTACTCACTAAACTATGAACGTTTAGAAGCAATGCATCGCGGTATCGACTTGTTCGAAGAGTGGACACAAAATCGCAAAGCAGCGAAGAAGAAAAAATAAGTAATTTCTTTTTAGCTGAACATTTAAACTATTATTTGTCGTACTTTAGACAGATAATAGTTTTTTTATTTTATGGAAAAAGCAGTAAAAGAATTTAATGACTATCGTGCTAAAATGAACGAAGTGATTTTAGCACAACAAAATTTAACGCTCAATCGGTTTTTTAATTTAGATATGCATGCCTATGCAGCAGGTGCAATCGATGCAAAAACAAAAGAAATGCTTGGTTTAGTGGCTTCTATGGTGTTGCGTTGCGACGACTGTATAAAATATCATCTTGGAAAATCGTATGAAGCAGGCATTTCAACAGCACAAGTGTATGAAGTGTTTGCAATTGCTAACTTAGTTGGCGGTAGTATTTGCATTCCTCACACGCGTAGAGCAGCAGAATACTGGCAGGCATTACAAAGTAATTCATGCGTGTAAGATTTAATACTTGAATATTAACGCATAAATTCATTAACGCATATACTCATATTTAACGATGAACAAACTCTATCTATTCGATTCTTTCGCACTCATCTTTCGTGCCTATTTTGCTTTTCAAAAAGCACCTTTGATAAACTCAAAAGGCTTTAATGTGTCAGCAATACAAGGCTTTTTAAACACACTTTGGGAAATAAAAACAAAATACAATCCTTCACATTATGCTATTGTATTTGATGCTGCTGCACAAACTGACCGACAAGCGGAACATGAATTTTATAAAGCAAATCGACAAGAAACACCAGACGATATTGTCGCTTCTATTCCATACATCAAGGAAATTGTAAAAGCTATGAATATGCCAGTTGTAGAAATAGCCGGCTATGAAGCAGATGATTTAATTGGTACACTAGCCGTAAAAGCAGCAGCTCAGGGTTTTGAGTGTTATATTGTTTCTCACGACAAAGATTTAGGGCAAGTTGTGGCCGATAATATCTTTTTGCACAAGCCACCATTTATGGGAAAGCCAGCAGAAATCGTAGGCGTGCAAGAGCTGGTAAAAAAATGGGAAATCAAAGAGCCAAAGCAAATTATCGATATTCTTGGATTGTGGGGCGATGCTGTAGATAATATTCCTGGTGTGAAAGGGATTGGCGAAAAAGGTGCCAAAATGTTGATTCGACAATTTGGTTCTATCGAAAATATTTATGAAAATATTGATGAGGTAAAAGGTGCCATGAAAGAGAAACTCATCGAACATAAAGAAATGGCATTGATTTCAAAAAAATTAGCTACCATCATTACTGATGCGCCAATCGATTGGAATGAAAATGATTTTCAACTCAAAGCCTTTAATAAAGAAAAGCTCGCTCAACTTTTTTCTGAACTCGAATTCAGAACATTAGGAAAAAAAATGATTGGAGATGATTATTCTGCTAATGATAGCACAAAAAACATCACCAATCCAAAAACAGAAACGCCAAAAAACACAGCACAAACTTCAATGTTTGCAAGCGAAGAATTAGATGCGATTTCTACAATGCCACCAACACAAAAATTGCAAGCTACCTCATTTGGAAAAAACATCAATAACACCACACATCATTATACTTTAATAGAAAATGATGCGCAGCTGCAAGCATTAATGCAGCAATTAAATACAGCAACACATATTTGTTTCGATACAGAAACAACAAGCGTTGACGCCAATAATTGCGAATTGGTAGGTATGTCATTTAGCATAAAAGCAACAGAAGCTTATTATATTCCTATCGACGCTGATAGGACAACAGCAATCGCACAATTGCAACACATTAAACCAATATTGGAAAACGATAAGATTATTAAAATCGGACAAAATATTAAGTACGACCAATTGGTATTGAAATGGTATGACATCGAGGTAAAAGGCGTATTGTTTGATACGATGCTCGCACATTATTTAATAGATGCGGACACGAAGCATAACATGAATGTGCTTGCAGAAAATTATTTAGGCTATACACCGGTTTCTATTGAAGAATTAATCGGAAAGAAAGGCCCAAAACAAGGCACTATGCGTGATGTGCCTTTGGAAAAGATTAAAGAATATGCAGCAGAAGATGCTGATATTACATTGCAATTACATAACGTATTTAAAAAAGAAATCGAAAATTCACATCTACATAAATTATTTTATGAAGTAGAAACACCATTGATTCCTGTATTGACTGATATGGAATTCGAAGGTGTAAAAATTGATATTCCATTTTTGAAAGCATATTCCAACGAAATAGGTGCAGATATTGTAAAATTGAAAGATGAAATATTGAACATTTGTGGTGTGCAGTTCAATATCGATTCTCCAAAACAACTCGGCGATATATTGTTCGAAAAAATGGGCATTAAATATCCAGGCAAAAAAACAAAAACAGGTCAGTATTCTACAGATGAAGAAACCTTACAAAAAATAGCAAATGAACATCCAATAGCAGCGCAATTGCTGGACTATCGAGAGCTGACAAAACTAAAATCAACGTATGTAGATGCTTTGCCAAGTTTGCTTAATGCAAAGACAAACCGCATACATACTACATTTAACCAAGCCATAGCAGCAACTGGCAGGTTGAGTTCTGTTAATCCAAACTTACAAAACATTCCGATTCGTACAGAACGTGGCAGAAAAATCAGACAAGCGTTTATACAAAAAGACGAAAATCACGTGCTGCTCTCAGCAGATTATTCGCAAATAGAATTGCGTATTGTTGCCTCAATCAGCGAAGATGCAAACATGATAGATGCTTTTGCTAAAAATTTGGACATACATGCAGCAACGGCAGCCAATGTGTTTAATGTGCCTTTGGAAGCAGTAACATCAGAAATGCGTCGCCAAGCTAAGATGGTTAACTTCGGCATCATTTATGGTATTTCTGCTTTTGGCTTAGCACAGCGATTAGGCATACCACGTACAGAAGCAGCACAATTAATTGAACAATATTTTGAGAAGTATGCTGGCATCAAAAATTATATGGACAGCACGATTCAAAATGCTAGAAAAAATGGATATGTTGAAACATTACTCGGCAGAAGACGTTATTTACGCGATATCAACGCTGGAAATTTTACCATAAGAGGTTTTGCTGAGCGCAATGCAATCAATGCGCCTATCCAAGGCAGCGCAGCAGATATGATAAAAATTGCAATGATTAATATTCACAAGCAACTAAAAGCACACAAATTTCAATCTAAGATGATATTGCAAGTGCATGATGAATTATTATTTGATGTGTTTCTTCCTGAAAAACAAGAAATACAACACATCGTTATTCGTGAAATGCAAAATGCATTACCTTTACAAGTGCCGATAGAAGTTTCAACTGGCTATGGTGATAACTGGCTGGAAGCACATTAATTGAACAATATGAAGAAACTCTTTTTTATTAGTTGTATGCTTATCACAATTTTTGCAAATGCAAAAAAATGGGACGCATCTTATATCAGCAAGCTCGTTGCCAAAGGCGAAATAGATAAAGTTATCGAGTTTTATAAAACAAGATATGATAGCGATAAACGCGATCCACAAGATGCATTCCGTATTGCTGAACTTTATGTAAAGAAAAAAGAGTATGCAACTGCATTGTCATGGTATGATAAAGAAAGCCAATTGGTGTATTCTTCTAAAATTAATTTATTTAATTACGCTACAACCAATCGATTGATGGGCGAATATCAGAAAGCCCTAGACGCTTATTTAATGTATGCTGCTTTGACTGGTGATGTAAATAAAGTAATGGATCTTGCTAATCAATGTGAAAGAGTAATACGATCTTCAGCACTTGCTTATAATTATAAATTAGAAAACTATACTTACAACACAGCTGACAACGAAGCATACATCGCCGTGTTGCGCACCAATCCTGTGTATATAACAACAAAAAATAATATTACTCCAGAAGATAGAACTACAAATGAAATACAGCAGATTGTGCGTGCTTACGAAAATTTTGCACCACCAGTAAAAGCATATATGAACAATGTGCCGAATATGACGATTACAGGTTTGTCTTATACACAAGATGGTAACAATGTTGTTTTTTCAGCTATAGATGAGAAGTCAGCATCAAAAAAGCATAAATCAAAACTGGAAAAAATTTATATAGCCGATAATTTAGGTGGCAACTTTTTAAACGTAAAACTGCTTCCTATCGATGTTGATGGATATTCGCTTAAAAATCCATCTTTTAATAAAAATGGCACTACCATTTATTTTTCATCGAATATGCCAGGCGGATTTGGCGGCTACGATATTTGGGAAACAACACTAAAAAATAATGCTTGGTCAACACCAAAAAATTTAGGTAAATTGGTCAACTCATCAGCTGATGAAATCAATCCATTTATGCCACAAGATGGTGCCGATAACATATTGTATTATTCATCAAATAGAGAAGGTGGTTTTGGTGGTTTTGATATTTATAGTGTGATAAAAACAGCAACAATTTGGGAAGGCGCCGTGTTGCAACCAGCACCAATCAATTCGGCAGGCGACGACAATAGCATTATCTATGATAATGAAACAAAAACAGGCTACTTTACATCGAATAGAAGTGGTGGTAAAGGCAATTTTGACGTGTATAGATATACACCATTTAACTTGCAATTGATAGTTGCCGCGAAAGATACTTTTTCGGAAAAACCAATAGACTATGCACTCGTTCAGGTAATAGATGCTGGTGATAAATTATTTGAAGGCGTTACTAATGAAAATGGCATTTCTGCTTTCCAAATAAATAAAAACAAAAACTATACGCTGAAAGTATCGAAAGATGCTTATCGTTCTGCAATGATAAAAGTGAATTCATTTGGCAAAGCTAATGGTGATTCAATATTTATTGATGTGCCACTCAAGCCAGATAGCCAATTTAGTAGTACAAAAGGCGCATCAAATACAATATCATTAGACAATTATATTGTTTTTACAGGGAAAGTAATTAGCGCAGCTACAAACAAACCTGCAAAAAACACCAAAATGCGTATGGTGAATTATACCACACAGAAATTACGCGAAGTAGATATAGACAGCACTGGCAGGTTTGAAATAAAATTATTATTGAACAATAATTATAAAGTAATTTTTGAAACACCTGAAAGTAAAGTAACAGATGAGTTAACAACATTAGGCACTACACGAAACAGCATCAAAGTCCGAGATTATTTATTAAGTGGTTCTAAACTTAAATTGCTTGAGAATAAAGTATATACATTAGCTACTTTGCCAAGTAATATAAAACTCAGCAATGTTTTAACACAAGAACAAAAAATAGAAGTGGCAAAAACAACGATAATTCATGAGCCTATTCGTCAAGAAAAAATAGACTCTTTAATACGTGTAATAGCTGAACAGAATCCAATCAATACAAATAAAGGAGCGAGTGCAAAACTTGTACAACATGTAACATCATCAACACCCAAAAAGAATATATTAGAAGAAAAGAAAGTAACTAAAATAGAAGCAAGTTCCGAAGTTAACAAAGGCACTGATGTTCTTCATGTTGAAAATATTAATTCCGACAAACAAGATCAAGTAAGTTCACAAAATATAATTATAACGAAAGCAATTACAGTTGATACGATTGCAAAAATTAGCCAGCCATTAACTGTCGAAAATGAATCTATTGCATTAGCAGCAGATATGGTGGATAATGAAAAATCTAAAAAAATAAAAGTACTACATCAAAAAATTAATGACACAGAAATCGAGAAAGTTGTTCCAGACGAAATAAAAATTGAGCAATCATCATCGACAATAACAAGCATTAATCCGACAATGGAGGAAACAAAGCCACAAGCAAAATTGCAAACACCAGTTGCGGCACAAACAAATACAAATGATTTACCAAAAAATGATAATACAATGGTAGCAGAAATTCCAAATATTCTTGCTGCCAAAACAGACATACTAATTGCAAAACCAGAACAAGCAGCACCAATTGCTGAAAATTATTATAAAGTTCAATTAGCAAGTTATGATGAAGGCAATATCCAATTTCCAGAATTTGCACATCTAGGCAAAGTAGAAGAAGTGATTGCCTATAATAGATTTATCTACAGACTTGGAGATTTTGATAATTTAGAAAAAGCGAAAGAAGTGTTAGCATACGTTCGCGAACAAGGCTATTTTGTGGCATTCATTTTGCAGTATAATAAAAACAAAATAACAGGTATTGTTAAATAATAAATACAACCAATATGAAGAATTTTATTAAAACGACAACTGTTGCAGCAGTATTACTTGCCTCTGCAACGAGTGTATTTGCACAATCTCAATTTACAACCAACGAAGTACGCCAATTTATGAGCAAAGGCGAGCAAAATGGTATCGAAATTAATTTAAACGGCACCAAGCCTGGCGATGCTAAAGATGCAGTTGAAAAATGGGGTAAAAAAATGAAAGCAAAGATTGTTACTGACAAAAAAAATCCAGAAATCTTTATCGACAATGCGCAAATGCCTACGGTAAGTGCGAATACATTAGATATCTATGCCATTGTGACACCAATTGAAAACGGCTCTAAATTAACCATCTATACGGACTTAGGAGGCGCATTCGTGTCATCAGCGGCTTATGGCACACAGTATGCAGGCTTAGATGCAGCCTTGAAAAAATTTGCTAAAGACCAAGCTATCGTGGTAGTGGAAGACCAGCAAAAAGCAGAAGAAAAAATACTTAAATCACTAAATGGCGATTTAAAAGATTTAGGAAAAGATAAAGAAGGCTATTTAAAAGATATTGAAAAAGCAAAAGAGCTCATTCAAAAGCGTGAACAAGAAATTCTTAAAAATGATGCAGATCAAAAAGCAAAACAACAACAAATTTCTTTGCAACAACAAATTATTGAAACCGTTAAACAAAAACGAGCAACTTTAAATTAATTTCAGAATATCATGACAACGTACAAACAAACAACACTTGCATTCATCATTGCTTTGCTAATCACTATTTCTGCGCAGGCACAAAACACATTTGTCACCAATGAAGTGCGTCAATTTATGAGCAAAGGCGAGCAAAACGGCATCGAAATTATCTTGAAAGGCTCTAGTGTAAACAAAGCAAAAGAAGGCCTAAAAAGCTTAGCAAAGAAATATAAAGCTAAAATTACTTCCAGTAAAAAATCGCCTGAAACATTTATTGACAATGCTGCTATTAATACGGTAAGCGCAAATACAGTAGATATTTATGCCATTGTCACACCAATAGAAAATGGTTCAAAGGTTACTTTTTTTACTGACTTAGGTGGCGCATTTATTACATCGGCAGCTTACGGCACACAATATGCTGGCATGGATGCTGTTATCAAAGATTTTGCACAGTCGCAAGCTTTATCAGCCGTTGGCGATGAATTAAAATCAGAAGAAAAAACACTAAAAACATTAGAAAAAGAATTAAAATCTTTGAAAAAAAATAAAGAAAAAACACTAAAAGAAATTGAAAAAGCTAAAGCAAAAATCGCAACTTGGGAAAGCGATATCGTAAGAAATACAAATGATCAAGCCGCAAAACAACAACAAATTTCTTTGCAGCAACAAATCATCGACACTGTTAAATCCAAGCGTTCATCATTGAAAAATTAAATAAAAAGCTTATTTTTGTACAACAGTTTGCATGTATTTTGCAAACTGTTTTTTTATTAAATATTTATTAATTTACAAAACGATTCTCGTACAAATAGGCATGATTAAATCAGCATATTTTTACGATGTATGACTTACAATTGACGACTAAACATGAACACACGATTAGTTTTATGGGGCGAGATTGGCACAGACAGAAAAGCATTAATCGCTATCCAGCTTGATGAAGAAACATCAAAAATCCACACGTATGCATTTCCAAAGGAAATGGTGACTAAAGAAATTCAAGACGCTTTATTTGTAGAATGGAAAAATGGTGGCGAATACACCTTTCCTGAAGGCGCAATCCAATGGGAAATAGATGCTAACAGCGATTCTATTTTGCCAGAAGAAGTTAAAGTAGAACGCTTAGATGTTGTGTTGCAATCACAACATAAGTGGAGCAAAAAATTGATGAGCTCCAAAATCAATCAGCTATTAGAAGATGAAGTGAAATTACTCGAAGAAAAAGCTTCGGTAGTAGCAGAATATGACCAAACATTATGGGACAAAGCAAAAATCCAATGGGAAAAAATTGCATCGTATCAAAAGAAAAATGAAATCAGCTGGGAACAAACTACAGCACTGAAAGATAAAATTAATGCGGTATTTGATGCATTAAAAGCAGTGAAACGCATTAACCACGAAAATGAAGATCAAGCAAATAATGTGCTTGTCAAGAATTATAAAAAAAGATTAGAAGATTTACAAGCAAAACTCATCTACAACGACCAATGGAAACACATTGCAGATGAACTTAAAAAAATACAAGCTGAACTGAAAGATTCTGCAATCAAATGGAATCATAAACGCGCCATTTATAACCAAATAAATGACATTTTTGATAATTTGAAAAAATACAGAATGACAGAAGTCATTTCGAAAACGCAAGGCAGAATTTCGCAACTCAATAAGATTTTGCACGGTCTTAAAGATTCTATCGCACGCGATATGGAGAGCTACAACCAACAAGTTGAAAAAATGCAACACTACACGCGTGGTAAACTCTCTGCTGATGAATTGAAAAACAGGTTTGGCTATTTGTTAGATAAAACAAAAGAAAAAGAAGAGAAAGCTGCAGGCATTTTGCAAACAATTACGCAATTAAAAAATGACATCGAAAAAGAAAAGAAACAAGAACAAGAGCGAGCGGAAAAATTGCTAAAACGTCAACAAGAAGAAGAACAGAAAGCAGAAAAAAAAGCAGAAGAAACTGCAACAAATCAAGCGGAAACACAAACTCCAACATTGGAAACGACTGCAAATGAAATCAATCACGATGACAAGGAAGAAATAGCAACAGTATCAAGTGCAGTAGAAGCGGAAACACCAACAAATACAAGCGAATTGGCAAGTTAATAAAGTTTCAAAAATTACGAAATTCAAAAATCCGTCGTTAGACGGATTTTTTTTAATCTAGATAATACAAACGTTTTACTCTCGAAGAAATGCGCGTCAGCAACTCATAAGAAATAGTGCCTATTTTATTGGCTTGTTCAATAATCGAAATTTCCTTTCCATAGATTTCACACTCGTCGCCATCTTTCACATCATCGATGTGCGTGATGTCGGCCATACACATATCCATACAAACATTGCCAATAATTTGAGCGCGCTGGCCAGCAATAAAAACTTCGCCAATACCATTGCCAAAGCGCCTGTCATAACCATCGGCATAGCCGATAGCGAGCACTGCAATTTTCATCGCTTTTTGCACTACACCTTTGCGTGAATATCCAACCGTTTCGCCTGCTTGCACATGCTTTATTTGTGCTATACGAGTTTTTAGTTTGCCGATAACTTGTAGCTTATCTTGTATGTTAGAAGCACTGTCCACACCATATAAACCTATACCTAAACGAACAAAATCGAAATGTGCTTCCGGAAATCGCAAGATGCCACTCGAATTTGCAAGGTGCTTTTTAATAGGATAATTAAAGGCAGCGCAAAAGGTATTAGCTATTTGTGAAAATTGTGCAATTTGTTGCTTTGTGAAGTTGTCAAAATGCGCATCTTCGCTGGCAGCCAAATGCGAGAAAATAGTTTTTATACTAATGTTTTGATGCTGCTGCAAAAGCTTGATTAATTCAGTAATTGCGCTGGCTTCAAAACCTAAACGATTCATACCGGTTTCTACTTTGATATGTATATCGATTTTTCTATTTCCAATACAATCAATAAGCTGCTGCAAAATAGATATAGAATATATTTCAGGTTCTAAATGATATTCCAGCATTCTATCAAAATCTACTGCATCAGGATTCATCACCATAATAGGCAATTGTATATTGTTTTTACGTAGTTCCACACCTTCATCAGCGTAAGCGACTGCCAAATAATCTATTTTTTCTTTCTCTAATAATCGTGCTACTTCAATGCTGCCACTGCCATAAGAAAATGCTTTCACCATGGCAATTACACCACACGCTTTTGGTATATAACTTTTATAAACTTGTAAGTTATTTGAAAGCGCATTTAGGTTGACTTCTAACACTGTAGCATGTGTTTGTCCAATAAGTTGCGCTGTAATTTTTTCAAAACTAAACAGACGAGCGCCTTTCAATAAAACCAATTCATTGTCGAAATGCAACACATTAAATTGTGCTATCAATTTTTCTGTGCTTTCAAAAACATACCATTCTTTAACAACGCCTGTTAATGATTCGATTTCGTGAATAAATGCTTTACCAACACCAATTATTTTATCAAATTTTGTATGTTGTAAAATAGATTTTAATCTTAATATAAATTCCTTTTCTGATAAACCAGAATCTATAAACTCTGAAATAATAAGCGTTCTTTTTTTATGAGTGTCTTGTTGTCGATAAAAATCTAATGCTATCTGCAAAGAATGAAAATCGGCACTATATGAATCGTCAATAATACTGCAATTATTGATGCCATATTTTAATTCTAGGCGCATCGGCAGATTGCGCAACATCGAAATTTTTGTTTGAATAACAGCTGCACTAAATCCTAATTGCAAAAGTACAATAATGCAATGCAGACAATTTTCTACAGATGCATCATCGCTAAATGGAATTATAAATTGCCACTTCTCTTTTTCCTTTCTTTGCGAAATGATATCAATGATTGTGGAACTATTTTTCTTCTCTGTATGTATGATTCTATAGATAGATTTTTCTTGCTCACCAAATGAGATTTGTTGGCAATTAAGATTTGATAATTGCGCTTCATTTACATATTTATCACAGTAAATAAGCTCTTGGCAATTTTCAAATAATTTTAGCTTTTCTGCCAGTTTTTCATTCCTATCATTAAATCCTGCATCATGCGCAGAACCAATGTTTGTTAATATTCCAATACTTGGCTGTATGATGTTTCTCAGCTTGTCCATCTCGCCACTCGTGGAAATGCCAGCCTCAAAAATGGCAAGCTCATGCGTCGATTCAATCAGTAAAACAGATAAAGGAACGCCAATTTGTGAATTGTAACTTTTTGGACTCTTTACAATATTTTTTTCTGTAGATAATAATTGAAACAGCCATTCTTTTACAATAGTTTTTCCATTACTACCAGTGATGCCAATTATAGGAATAGTAAATTGTTGTCGATGATAAATGGCCAATTGTTGTAATGCCGCATTAGTGTTTTCCACTTTGCAAAAATTTGCAACAGCATATTTTGTAAAATCTATTTCTTCAGAAACAATAAAGTTGCGTATGCCTTTTTCATAAGCAATATCAATGTATTGATGGCCATTGTTTCTACCTATTAAACAAAAAAACAAACTAGTCGCTGCATTAGTAATTTGTCGTGTGTCGATGCAGGCGAGCGTGAGCATCGTATCTTCGTCAAACTGCAAAATGTTGCCGTTTACAATGTTATTTATTTCTGTAAATGTATATTTCATAGACAAATGATAAAGGACAAAATTGAGTTAATAATTTTTCCAACCAATCCACAATTTATTGTCTTCGATTTTAAATTGATATTTCCGCACGACATAGTTATTGCCATCTGCACTTTTTCCTGTTCTGATATCGAATTTATAGCCATGCAGCGGACAACTGATAATTCCTTTTTTATTGCAATGTCCGTGGTGTAATTGTGCGCCAGCGTGCGGACACGTATTGTGCATGCCAAAAAAACCATCTTCTAATCGTGTTACGCAAATCACTTTTTCATCTACACTAAGTTTTGCCATTTGTTGCAGCTTAAGTTGTTCTAATTGTTCTTTAGTTTCCGTACTGAGTTCGTGCCAATGCATGTATTAAAAAATTCCTTCTACAAAAATAGAGAATTGTCACATCTAAATACACAGTATCATCATTTTGTGAGTGATTATTTTTACTGTAAGAAATCAAATTACATACTAAATCACACGGAGCATCAATTTTTTGCTTACTTTTAAATACGTTTTTTACTTGATGCCATTGGTGACAACTTTAAACAGATAGACATAAATAATTTTTAAAACTATAAAACAACATTAATGAAACAACTACTTTTAGCATTATGTACCGTACTAATTTTTACAGCTTGTAAAAATAACACGACAACAGCAGAAAAATCTACGACAGAAAATGTAATCAGCGAGGTCAAAGAGGCAATCACAAATGAAGGCCTAAAAGCGGCAATTTACCAGACGGAAACAGTAATGCCTGGCGGAATGGGCACGACATCATCTACTGTTTCGTTTGATGATTATGGAAAAAAATCGCATACGGTAGTCGTTGCTGCGATTAGTTTTGGTGGCAGAAGTATGAATACAACGACCAATAGTTTAAGGCTTGATGGCTATGTGTATAGCTGGCAAACAGGCAATAAATCAGGCATGAAATTTAAGATAGATGAGTCTAAATTTGACCCTAATAATCTTGATTTTTCAAGCATGAATGAAAAATTGAGAAAAGAACTGAATTATAAAGATGAAGGCACAGAAACAGTAGACGGGAAAGAATGCAGAGTGTCGAGCTTTAATTCAGAACAAATGAAAGGCAAAATATGGATGTGGAAACAAGTTCCTATTAAAATGGAAATGTCCGTAGTCGGAAAATCAGTAACGACGACCTTGAAAAGATTAGATGAAAATCCAAGCTTTTCGGCAGAAACATTCGCATTGCCAAGTGATGTAGAGTTCAAAGAAATGACTATGCCATCGACAGCAGCCAACTAATAAATAGCTTCTAAGACGATACTATAGACGCTTCTATTGAAGCGTCTATATTTTTTAAACCTTGTTGTAGTTCTTCTTCAGTTGGATAGCCAAATCCTAATCGGAAATAATGGTCTGCTTGTTCAAACCAATGACCCGCGCCCACAAAAGTCTTGAATTGTTCGTATAATATTGTATAAAACTTCTTGGTGTCAACAGTATATTCTTTTTTAATTCTTGGAAAACATACAACACCAGCATTTGGTCGTATCCATTCTAAATAATGTTGTTCAATGTCCATCCAATTTTTAAGTACACTAAAGTTTTTTCTAATATGCTCGTGCGTTTTTTGTAGATAATTTTCTTGTTGTAATATATGCAGTGCAATGGCTTCATCGACAACAGAATTGCAGATGATAATTTGTTCTTTTGCTGCGAGAAAATCGTGCTGTAATTTTTTGTTTTTAGTAATCAGCCAGCCAGTTCGAATGCCTGGTGTGCCATGTGCTTTTGATAAAGAACAAACAGAAATTACCTTGTCACTTTTAGCAGCATAATAAGGCATCATATCACGCTGGAAATTCAAGTAACGGTATGTTTCATCAACCAATACGTTGATATTTCTTTCTGTAGCAAATGCTATAATTTCTTCCAATATTTTATTGTCAAAAACTACACCTGTCGGATTGTGCGGCGAAGTAAGGCTGATTAATTTAGTGTTTGGTTTTACTGCATTTTTTATTTGCTCAATATCTAATTGAAAACCACTTTCAAATTGTAAATCAATAAATGAAATCTCACAATTGATAGCTCTTGGTGTTTCTATGTTAGTAGCATAATTTGGTCGCAATACCACCAGATGGTCCTTATCGTTTAATAAAGTAGTAGAAATAATAAATAAAGCAGTTGCCGCACTTGGACAAACTAAGACATCATCGGCACTTAGGTCCTTTTCATTTTTAACAATCTCATTTCTCAATGCAATATTTCCTCGATGTTCCGCATAACAAAGAAATACTTCGTCTAAGTTGATTTGTAAATCACGGAAATAAATATCGCGAACAGAACTTTCTGCTAAATTATATTGTATCGACGCATAGCCCATTTCTTCAGGCGATTCTGATTCTATGGACATACGTTTAAAGTGCATATGCAATTCCTTTTTCTTTCATAATAAAAATAAAATAGCTTTTTATAATTTATACTTTTTAGAATTGTGCATCACACTTTCCATATTTTAAAATGAAAAAACGAGTTTACTTCTTCATTGTTTTAATGGCGAATGATTTCCGCTAATGTTTGGAATACTACCTTGGAAAGAAGACAGATTACTTTCATAAGTTTTCAATACGTTCTCCAAAACTGGCGATTTATAAGCATTTAAGTTGAAAAATTTGATATCGCCATTGTTAGTAAAATACGATTTATATCGAGCTTGTAAATTGCCATTGCCATCACTCATGGCTTTGTTGTAATTATGGTCGTAAATAATGTCTGCCGGTCCTTTAGACATGGCTACAATCAGCTTTCCTAAATTTGTGCTTAAGTCAGGAATCAACATGGTTTTGCGTTTGAAAATATTATCATGTATGTATATAGAAGTACAATAAGGTGTATAAATACTGTCTGTAAACGGTCTGCCTGTTGCATAGTAGCTGACCGCACAACAGCCTAATGTTTTATTGTTTTCGAATGTGTTATTGAATACTTCTACACTATCATATGCCATAACAATAATGCCACTGCCAGGTGGAATATCGGCAACATAGCTGCCTGGCTTTGCAAAATTCTTAAAATTATTTTCTCGTACTATGTTGTTAAATACACGACAATTTCTACCATTCTTCATCGGAATTCCAGGTAAGTCATATATTACAAAACCGCCAGTATTATTGTGCGATAGATTATCGTGGACATCTACATTGATACAGTTTTCAATTTCAATACCGCACACATTGTGGTGCGCAACGCAGTTGCGCACCGTTACATTATAGGATTGACCAACATACACACCTGCATCTGCACAGTAGGAAACTTCTGAATTTTCTATCAATACATTTCTACACTCAACAGGATAATATCCATAGTTTCCATTGGCTGAGTCGGCGCCAGTTGTCCATGTAGAGTTCATGTGGCGAATCACAACATCTGTACAGCCTTTTAATTTGATATTGTCGCCTTTAGCATCTTGTATGGTAAAATTTTCAAGTGTAATGGCATTGCAATTGCTAAAGTTCATGCCTTCAGCGCCTTCGATTTGTCCAAGAAATGAAAAAATAGTTTTATCGACACCTTTTCCTTTTATGGTAATGTTTTTTTTGCCTTCCATAGAAAGCGATTTGCTAAATTTGTAATTGCCTTCCGGTAGTTCAATAGTGCCTCCATCTTCTACAAGAATAAATTGCTCTTGTAACTCTTTCTGTAACTTTTCATCTACAACGAATGTATTGTTTTCTTTGTTTTGCTTGCACGAAAATACGCTTACACATAGTACTAAAATAAATAAATGCTTCATGGAAATAAAGATAGAACTTTATTTTCTTTGTTAATAAGAAAATAAAAAACAAGCGTCATTCTCTTGAAACATGGAATCTCATAAATAATATTTTGATTCCCACGAAAGTGGAATGACATTTTTTGTAACAATATTAGGTATGTTTTATTTCATTTCACTTATCCATTCTCTGATGAGTGCAACACCTTCTACATGTTGAATGCTTCTGCCTAATTCAGGCATACGTATTTCTGGATCATTTTCGGATAATCGATACACCAAAATGCTTTCATCTGGTTTGCCTGGAACAACATCAAATAGATTGTCTCCACTTGCTGCACCAGCAGCAACTGGGCTTTTCATAATGCCCCAACTTTCTGGATTATTGTCTTTCGTTAATAAAAACAAACCTGAAGTATTAGCACTGCCTTCTGGACGGTGGCAGTGAGCGCAATTAATTTCAAGATATGATTTTGCTCTTTCTTCTAAGGTGCCACTTTTCACATCAAAAGCATCTGCCATTTTATTTGTCAAGTTTTCTTCTTTATTATAGCCTTTTAAATAACCAACTGCTGCCCATTTTTCCAATTGGTTTTTTGAACCATCAGCATATTTAAAATCCTTATTCAGATATCGAACCTTCGGCCCGATAGGTAATAATACATTGTTTAAGTTATGACAGTTTTTACATTGGTTTTTATTAGGAACGGAATAATCAACATGTATATTTTTACCATGTAAATTAACGAAATCTACTTTTTTGCTGTCTCCTGCAATGTTTAAGAATGCTTCCGTTTGTTCGTCATTCCAAACATACGCATTAGCGTCCCATTTGTCGGCACGTTTAATTAATAATCGTGTTTCGACAATTCGTCTTCCTTTTGAGGCATTCGTTTCATCGTTTTCATAAAAGAAATTTTTTATTAAAACTGTGCCTACAGGAAAATCTAATGCTTCCTCTTTGTTATACTTTGCACTTGTGCCTTCTGGCATCCATACAAAACGAGCTTTGTGTGCATAGTCTGTAAATAATGCGGTATTGATGTCATAAGGCAAAACTTTATCATTTGGATTCAAATCTTTAAGTGCGCCTGTAAAGAAATGATATTCAGAAAGCTTCTCCAGTGGTTTGGCGTTTATATCAAGGTTTACTTTATTGCTCGAAGTTTTACATTGATTCAATAGAAATAAGCAGCTTATAGAAATACTAAGTACGCTGAATAGGGTAATTTTTTTCATGTTTATTTATTTTGCGCTTGCTGGATCTGTGTTATTGCCTCTAATACCTGTGTAACTGCAATCAAATTTTGTGATGTCATCATCTTTGTAATTCATGATGTCTTTGATGCCACTTGCTTTCCATGCGTTAAGATTGCCAAATGTGACCTTGCCATTATTTCTTACACATATTCTTTTTCCTTCGGGCAATTGTCCGTTTTTATCTCTGATTTTTGGATCCGAGGAGCCATCTACTAAAATATCTACCGCACCTTTGAATGTTGCAGTCAATAGTTTGCCTAAATCTGTAGATAAGTCAGGCACTTTTTCTGTTAATGACAATCCACTTCTGTCAAACTTATTATCATGTATATAAATGGCAGTACAATAAGGGCCATACGTGGTGTCATTTATGGGCTTGCCCGTAAGGTGATAGCTGATAGTAGATATGCCAACAGTTTTATTGTTAATGATTCTATTGTTGAATACATCAACGCTATCTGTTGCCATAATAATTAAACCAGAACCTGGAGGTATCGATGCTACAATACTGCCAGGTTTTCCAAAGTTTTTAAAGTTGTTGTTCAAACAATCATTGTCCCAGATTTTGGCATTTCTGCCATTTCCTTGAAATAATTTTGGCAAATCGAAAACCAAAATTCCACCCGCATTATTTTCTGCTTTATTTTTATATACGTCAGAGTTAATACAGTTTTCAATTTCAATTCCAGCTACATTATGATGTGCATAACAGTGTCGTACGATAACATTAGTAGATTGTCCAACATACACACCTGCATCAGCACAGTAAGACACTTCGCAATGTTCCATCAATACATTTTTGCACTCAACTGGATAATAGCCATAATTACCATTAGACGTGTCGGCGCCAGTTGTCCAAGTAGAGTTCATATGTCTAATGATAACACCATCACAACCTTTAAGCTTAAGATTATCGCCTTTTGCATCTTGAATAGTGAATTGTTCAATGGTCACATTTTGGCAATTGGTGATATTAATACCTTCTGCACCTTCCGTTTGTCCAAGAAATGATAAAACAGTTTTGCCGGCACCTGCTCCCTTTATGGTTACATTTTTCTTGCCTTCCATTGATAAGTCTTTCTTAAATAAGAATTTGCCTTCAGGGAATTCTACCGTACCACCATCTTCTACCAGAATCAGCTTTTCTTGAAATTCTTTTTCAATTTTTTCATCATAAACAAAGCCATCAGTGTCGCCAGCTTTTTTACCACTATTTGAACATGCTTGTAGAAAGGCGAAAAATATCACCAATAATGATAGATTAATTAACTTGTACATAGGTTGGAAATTGTATGCATGAAAATAAGAAAATAAAATGTAATAAAAGTATGGAACTGTTATTTATTCTTAAGGAGCTTGTATTTATTGAGATTTGATATTTTATATAATACGCAAGACACAAGAAAATTCTCATGCGTCTATGCCATCTATAATTCATTTATTACGAATTAATTCCATACAATTGTCTCTAAAATCTCTTACATTTGTAAGATAATTCAATTGCAATATGTCAATTAAAAATATACTTTATACTACATTAGTTGTTTTCTTACTGATTGTTGTGTTCAGTGCAGTCCTTAGCAACAGTGGAAACGATTCTAAAACATATAAAGATGAACTAGTCATACATACACTTTCCGATGCGCAAGGTTTAAATCCAGTTACAATTTCTGATGCTACGTCAAGAAGATATGTAATGCCAAACATTATGCAATCTATGTTGTACTTCGACTTGAAAACTATGGTATTAAAGCCTGTTTTGGCTAAGAGTATGCCGGAAGTTAAAGAAGTAGGCGATTTAATGGAAATTACATATGAGATTAGACCAGAAGCAACTTGGGACAACGGCAAACCGGTGACAGTAGATGATGTGTTGTTTTCATACAAATCGATTCTTTGCCCAAAAGTAAATTCAGATAATGTCAAATCTTCGGTTGATTATGTTGTGGATATTAAAACCTATCCAGATAATCCTAGAAAATATACTGTTATCTGTGAAAAAAATATTGGTGCAGTGGAAGGCACTGGTTATGAAGTGGTCATATTGCCAGAATATGTTTATGACGCTAAAGGCTTGTTAAAAAAATATACAATAAGCGAGCTGACGGTTGAAAATCCAAAATGTGCAGATGATAAAAATGTAAAAGAATTTGCTGATTTTTTTAACTCGCAACAAACCTTGCGCGACCCAGCTTTTGTGCAAGGCTCTGGCGCTTATGTGCTGAAGAGTTGGGAAACAGGTCAGCAGCTAACATTAGAAAGAAAGAAAAATTGGTGGGGCGACAAAATCAATAAAGAAAATATTTTCTTTGAAGCTTATCCAAAGCGATTGGTATTTGTAACAATCAACAACTTCACGACAGCATTAACCGCATTAAAAAATGAAAAACTAGATTTTATTTTCGTTACGCCAGTTAAAGATTATATCGACTTAGATAATTCTCCAAAATTCAAAAAGAATTTTTATAAAGCAGAACCTGACCAATTAGCATATCAAGCTATTGGAATAAATCATAAAGACAAAATACTAAGCGATGTGAAAGTTCGTCAGGCGCTATGTTATCTGATAGATGTTGATCAAATCATAGAAAAAGTAATTTACAACAAAGGCATACGCACCAATAGCGCTATTTTGCCGATGAAAAAAGATATTATCAATCCTGCGATAAAACCATTTCCGTTCGACATCAACAAAGCAAAATCCTTACTAACAGAAGCTGGTTGGAAAGATAGCGATGGTGATGGCATTTTAGACAAAGTGATTGAAGGCAAAAAAACCAACTTAGAAATTACATATAACTATAATAGCGGTAATAGCTTGAGAGAAATGGTGGGCTTGTTGATGCAGCGCACGTTCCAGCAAGTAGGCATCGAATTTACTATTAAATCCTTGGAGTGGTCATTGTATTTAGATGAATTGAAAAAGCACAAATGCCAACTTTGGTACCAAGGTTGGGTAACCAGCCCTGGATTAGATGATAATAAGCAATTGTTTCACACATCAGCAGCTAATGGTGGCTCCAACTATATGAGTTTTGGAAATGCGAAAACCGATAAAATCCTCGATGAAATCAGGGTAGAATTCGATGTGAACAAAAGGAAAGAATTGTACTATAAATGGCAGGATATTGAACACGAACAAATTCCTTACATATACTTATACGTGCAAAAATATAGAAATTGTATTCACAATAGATTTGAAAATATTAACTCAGGTCCATCTGCCTATCCAGGCGTCTGGTTTGCTGGTTTTAAAGTAAAAAGAGGCTATAAAGTAGAAAACTAATTTTAAGAATATACAGTATGCTGAAATACATATTTAAACGAATATTACTATTCATTCCTACCTTATTCATGATTTCGTTGTTGACGTTTTTCTTGAGTACTAACGTGCCTGGCGATCCAGTAGAACAAATGCTAAACTCCAACAGCGAAATGGGCAGCTCTGCAAAAGCTCAAGCCGCAGAAAAAGCTTATATCGATAAGCGCAAACAACTGGGACTAGATTTGCCGACTTTCTACTTTTCTATTACTAATAGTGCAACGCCAAAAGATTTATATACGATTCCTAAAAAATTTCATCGAGAAAATTTGTCTAAACTTATTGAGCAATATGGCAATTGGAAACAAATCAATGCTTATTATTTGTCACTCAAAAAACTCGAAGAGTCACTCGGAAGTGTAACAAGCGATTCTGTAAATGCTGATGCGCTTATAGCAATGAAAAGCGACGCACAACAATTATATATCGAGCCTGAAGATAAAACTATCAATTTGTTATTTAAAGACATGCTAGCACAGTTGCATGTTGCTGATAATCTTAAAGTGTTAGAAGCTGATATTGTTAATTCATCAAAATTGTATGCTGACGTTACACGACATGCAACTACATATAAAAAATTTATACCAGCCATTCAATGGTATGGCACAAAAAATCAATACCACCAGTGGATTACCAAATTTATGGTAGGTGACTTCGGCATATCTTATCAAGATGAAAAGCCCGTAAAAACGGTTATTTGGGAAGCTATACGCTGGACTGTTTTGTTGAGTATAATTTCCATTTTATTAACCTATCTCATCGCCATTCCATTAGGTATTGTATCGGCAGCGAACAAAGGTGGCATCAAAGACCAAACCATATCAACAACATTATTTATTTTGTATTCATTGCCAAGTTTCTGGGTGGCTACTTTGTTAATTATGTTTTTTGGCGGCGGAGATTTTTTCAATTTTTTCCCATCATTTGGTGTGCCGCAAGCAACGGAAAATATGTCCTTCTTTACTAAGTTTACAAATTATGTTTGGCATCTTACTTTGCCCATTATCTGTTATACTTATGGTGGCTTAGCATTTATTTCAAGGCAAATGCGTGGCGCAATGGTCAATTCCTTGTCGCAAGATTATGTGCGTACAGCACGTGCAAAAGGATTAGACGAGGAAAAAGTATTATGGAAACATGCTATCAAAAATTCATTATTGCCAATTATCACTTTGTTTGCCAATGTGTTTCCCTTGGCTATAAGTGGTGCTGTTGCATTAGAATTAATATTTTCCATTCCAGGAATGGGCAAGACCGCCTATGAAGCCTTAGTTGCCCGTAATTATCCAGTTGTATATACGATAGTCATGTTTTCCGCTATCTTAACTTTAGTTGGTTATTTAGTGGCTGATATTTTATATGCTGTAGTAGATCCAAGAATTTCTTATAACAAAAAATAAACGACTTTGAATACAAATCAAGAACAGAAACAAGATTATTGGTCGTATGTAAAACGCCAATTTAAAAAGAATAAACGCGCTTTGTTTTCTTTTTATGTTGTGCTATTTATGCTGGTGATAGCCATATTTGCCGATTTCTTGGCGAATGAAAAACCGATAGTTTGCACCTACCAAGGCAAAACCTATTTTCCCATTTTGAAAGAATATGCAGTAAAACTCAAGCTGGGAAAATTTCCACCTGAACTGAATAATATTATTTGGTCAGAAACCAAATTTGACTTTGCTATTAGGCCACCAATACCTTATTCACCGACTACGCAAGATATTTTAAACTCTGGTTTCGTTTCGCCCTATGGTAAACAAGATGTTCCATCAATCAGATGGCGCCATTGGTTAGGCACAGAAGGCATCGGACGTGATATATTATCAGCATTAATCCACGGTACACGCATCGCATTTATCATCGGTTTGATATCAATGTCGATTGCCAGCGTTATTGGCATTTTACTCGGTTCTTTAGCTGGTTTTTTTGGAGATAAAGGCATACAAATTTCCAGAGCTGCTTTATTAATGGGCATTCTTTGCACCATGTTGGGTCTGTTTTATGCTAATGCAGTTGGTGGTTTATTTACAGGCATTGCCGTTTTCTTTGCATGCATTTTCATTGGCTATCTCGTGTCGCGAGTGCTTAAAAAAATCCCATTTTTGTCACCTAAAACAA
>JADKZZ010000070.1 GCA_020848475.1 Chitinophagales bacterium
ACATTGGCTTTGCCATCTTCTAGCTCCACGCCTTCGCGAATTTTTAGTAAATCTTTTTGGTCGAGTGGTTTATCTAGTTCTACTTGATATACCTTTGTCACTTCGCCGCTTGGGTGCGAAAGTTTTTGAGCTAATTCGCCATCATTGGTCATCAATAAAATACCGGTGGAATTTCTGTCTAATCGACCAACTGGATACAGGCGCACATCTTTTACTGTACTCACCAATTCCATAACCGTTTTGCGCTCGCGATCGTCGGATACAGTTGTCAAATAGCCTTTTGGCTTATTGAGCAACACATATACTTTCTTTTCGTTTTGTACTTTCCGATTTTTGAATTTTACGATATCGCTCGGCTTTACTTTATAGCCCATTTCCAAAACTGCGACATCATTTACCGTCACATAACCGGCTTTAATATACTCATCTGCTTGTCTGCGTGAGCATACACCTGCATTAGAGATAAACTTGTTCAAACGCATCTCATCAGGCGCTGGCTCGTCCTTTGGAGGTGTAAAATTTTTCACCGTTTGCTCTATTTTATAAGCAAAAGGATCATTTTTGGGCACAAACGACTTCTTATTTTTGTGGAAGTTAGTTTTGTTGGGCGATGTCAGCGGCTGAATTGGCGCTCTCGATATTCTCTTTCTCACCTATTTGGTTTTGTAATTCTTCAAATTCTTTTAATTTCGGCAACTCGTCAATACTATTGATGCCAAAGTAATCTAAAAACTGCTGTGTGGTTTTGTAGAGTAATGGTTTGCCAGGCTCTTCGCTTCTGCCTGCTATTTCCACTAGTTCTTTTTCCATCAGCTTTTGTATGGTGTAATCTGCGTTTACGCCTCGAATGGTTTCAATTATATTTTTGGTTACAGGTTGTTTGTAGGCAATAATTGCTAAGGATTCCAATGCAGCAGTTGTCAAACGCTTTACTGTATTTCTGTTTAAGAATGTCGATACAGCGACGTGGTAATCTGCTTTTGTCAAAAACTGAAAGCCTCCGCCAATTTCGCCTAATTCGAAGGGAAATAAGTCGTTGTTATATTTTTCTTTAATAACAAAAATAAAACCGTCAATCTCTTCTTGTGTAAATGGCGTTTCTGCCGTTTTATTAAAATACGTAAGGAGTTCTTCCGTTTTTACAGGACTTTCTGCAGCAAAAATGATAGCTTCTATATTTTTTTGTACCTCTTCCACAGCACAAATATACGAAAATATGTTGCGCTATGCTATTGTCGACTAAAAGTAAAAGAATTACCCTTGTTAAAAAATGAAAAAACAAATGCTATCGTGATTTAAGAATAACATATTCCCCAACTCGTACAGGTTTGCATCACTTATTGCAATGTTGCATACTCCTTGCGCTAGTTTTGGCTGCTTTGATGCTTTTTTGAATATTCATTGCGCTCTAGTATGTGGCTTCTGGTACGCTGATTTTAAAAAAAGACTGTGGTGTTGTGTCTGATTTCAATGTAGAAAACAACTAGTTATCTAGTTGGCAAATTGTAGGCGATATCGTCCGACCATCCAACGAAATAATAAATATCATTAATGAATATTTCTGATCTTACTGACTTTTGATAAGTTTCACCAATCCTTGCTTGTTTCTGGTCATAACGGATAAAAAATACATACCAGGCGCTTCTTTCAATTCTACCTCTAAAAGGTAACCTTCATCATATTCAGCAGCATACACCTCTTTGCCATTAATGTCATAAATTTTCAATTGGATATCATAATAATTATTGTCAAGCCTGATAAAGAATCGATTGCTGGAAGGATTTGGATAGACAGTAAACGTCGCAAGATTTTCATATTTCATCAATCCTGTTGATACAGACTGGTTGAGTTTTAAGATAAAGATATCCTCACTGCCTCCAGAAGATACAAGATTATTTGTACCACTGCCCGGATTGAAATCTGTTGTGCCTTTAAAGTATCCTGAAATATAAATATCTCGGGAGGGAGAAACAATCAATGATGTACTATATTCTATATCTGTACCTCCAATCCTGTTTGCCAATATGAAATTGCCATTTGAATCCATTTTTGAAAAAAAGATATCTCTGTTGGATACCGCGGTGAGTTTGAAACTGTCCACTCCGGGATTGAAATCTGCGGTTCCATTAAAAACTCCTGTCACATAAATATTTCCTGATGAATCTAATGCCATGGAATTTATATCACTTGACCAGCTATTGCCGTTTCCTTTTAGAATTTGTTTTGCAAATACGAAATTGCCGGAGGAATCTAATTTAGAAAGGTACATATCATATGTATTATTTACAGAGGAGAAGGTAGTAGTGCCAGGTCCTGGATCCATATCTATATTTGAGTAAAATATCCCAATACTGTAAATATTTCTTTTAGCATCAGTAGTTATTGATGAACCTAAGGAAGAACTTGTTGAATTCAATTGTTTTGCAAATATGAAATCACCGGCACTATTCAATTTTAAAATAAATGCATTTCCATCTGCAACCGGAGCGGTCATGGAAAAGACGGCAGACCCTGGGTCAAAATCCACTATGTCTTGAAAGTAGCCGGTTGCATATATATTTCCCATGTCATCAACAGTTAAAGCATTTGGTATATCATAAAAACTACCTCCGACTCTTTTAGCCCAAACAAAGTTTCCTGCCGAGTCCAGTTTGGAAAAATACATATCATATTTTTTGTTTGGTGTAGCGCTTAAGATCAGGGAATCAGGACCAGGATCAAAGTCATAGGTTTCGCCGAAATACCCGCATGAGTATATATTACCATTTTTGTCTGTTTTAATAAAATAAGGAAAGATTGTGTTATAAAAACCAGAATCACTTTGCCTAAATTTCTTCGCCCAGACGAAACCACCCGAACTGTTTAGTTTAACAATGAATCCTTCAAATGAGTTTGCAAATTCAGTATGCATCTTAAAAGTACCTGGGCCAGGATCGAAATCTGCGGTATCGGAAAAACGACCTGTAATATAAATGTTTTCAGAAGCATCAGTCGTTATAGAACGGCCTATGTCAGAGAGAGGTCCACCCATTTTTTTTGCCCATAGCAGATTTCCAGCTGCATCCATTTTGGTAATAAAAATGTCCCAATTGCTAGCGGTTAAATTGGCAGTACCACCTCCAGGATCAAAATCTACCGTATATTCAAAATATCCTGTAGAGAGGATGTTGCCTGAAGCGTCCATACAAAAATTGTTGCAATGGTCAAATCCGATATCTCCTATGCGTTTTGCCCAACTGAAATTTATTGGTTGTGCCTGTAAATTCTGAATAAAGAACGAGAAGAAAACAACAAGAAATAAACTTCTCCTTTTAGTAATGTTATTCATAGCAACACCATTTATTATTTTAAAATAACAATAGGGCTATGTTTAACTAAACCGACATCTAATACTTAAAATTAGTTCTTTTATATTAAAAATGTTATGATTTTAATCATGTCCTAACATTTAAAAACTTTAAACAATTTGGTTAAAATATATATAGGAAATACAACTTTATAGAATTGCCATTTTATTAAAATGAAAAAACAAATGCTATCGTGATTTAAAAATAACATATTCTCTATTTTGCTGTAATTCAGTTAAAACTATGTATATATGTAGTCGATTAAGCACATGCAACACCTTATTTTTGACTTAGATGGCACTATTTCTAATCCGGAGACCGGCATTTTAAATGGTTATAAATATACTTTTCCTAAAATTGGCTTGGCAACGCCCGACGATGCCACTTTGAGAACACTGATAGGACCGCCTTTACGTATTGTTTTTGAAAATATGTATGGCCTATCTACTGACACTGCTAATTTTGCCATCAACACCTATCGCACTTATTACAATGAGCTCGGCGGCGCGTATGAAAATGAATTGTATAATGGCATGAAAACATTGCTAGAAACCTTACATGTTCAAAATAGAAAACTGCACATTGCCACACATAAAGGCGCAATGACAGAGCAAATTTTACAGCATTTTCAAATCAGGAATTACTTTTCGCAAATTCAACATTACAACGAAGAAAAAGATATCACTACAAAAGAAAAAATGATTGCATTAATCATGCAAGCCGAAAAAATAAGCGATAAAAATAATGTGCTAATGATAGGCGATAGACACAGCGATATTGAAGCGGCTCATTATCATCAGATAGGCAGTATTGGTGTTGTTTATGGCTTCGGAACTTTAGCAGAAATACAACTAAGCAAACCCACGCACATCGCTGATGATGTTCAAAAATTAGCACAAATTCTACTGTAAGTATTGACTACATTACTCAAGTATGCAAGTTTCACCTAAATCTGGTCTGCTTTTTTCCATGCATTCTTCATAAGTTAAACCTGTATATGTACCCACTACCACATGATCTGAATTTTTACAAGTACACTTACTATTGTCTTTTCTGCCTCCTTCTTCTTCTTGGCAAGCACTGATTATCAAAATGCTAAACATAAGCCATACTAAACTTTTCATAATAATGGTTTTATCATATAATTTAAACATTTTTATGATGCTTCGCTTATGTTTTTGTGCGCATTACTTTTAAATGAAATAAATATCACTTCAAATACAATTGCTTTTTGTAAAATAGCGCTTAGTAAACTACCTTTGAAAATCTAAAACGTAGCAATGCTCAAGAAAATTACAACACCTTTCATACATCCAATTCGTGAGCTGGCAGAAAGCGGTAAACTTGGTGGCGTGCTACTCATTATCGCGACACTTTTTTCCATCATCGTAACCAATAGTAAATACGGCGAAGCTTATTTACATTTTTGGCATATCAATATCGGAAATTCTTTTTTGTCGATGCATATCGAACATTGGATTAATGATGCATTGATGGCTATTTTTTTCTTTTTAGTTGGCTTAGAAATCAAACGCGAAATTGTATCAGGAGAATTATCATCTCCCAAAAAAGCCATGCTGCCTTTACTTGCTGCCATTGGCGGTATGATTTTTCCTGCTCTTATTTATTTCCTATTTAATCATAATACGCACAATGCGCATGGCTGGGCAATTCCAACGGCAACAGACATCGCATTTTCTTTAGGTGTGCTGTCTTTACTCGGAAAACGGGTGCCACTTTCTTTAAAAATATTCCTTACCGCTTTAGCCATCATCGACGATTTAGGTGGCATAATTATTATTGCTGTCTTTTATACTGCTGAGATTCATTTTACTTATTTATTGTATGCTGGAATAATTTTATTTGTGCTGTTTCTTTTGAATACATTCAAAGTGCGTAAGTTTATTTTCTATTTTATTCCTGCCTTGTGTTTATGGTATTGTGTTTACCAATCAGGTGTGCATGCAACAATAGCTGGTGTGCTTTCTGCATTATTTATTCCGATAGAAAAAATAGAAAAATACGAACATTATTTACACCAACCTGTCAACTATCTTATCTTACCTATATTTGCATTGGTTAATACGACCATTCTATTGTCGGCCGATAGTATTGTGCATGTAAGCTCGCCATTAGGTTTGGGCATTATTCTTGCCTTGTTTTTAGGCAAATCTTTTGGCATCACATTGTTTACTTACATCAGCATAAAAACCAAAACTGGCGAACTGCAAGACAATTCGGACATCAAAGATATTTTTGGCGTGAGTATGTTGGCAGGCATTGGCTTTACCATGTCCTTATTTTTTACAGCATTATCATTTGACAATCCGGAAAGTGCCAATATTGCTAGGCTTTCCATCATCATTGGTTCTACACTATCCGCTGTTTGTGGCTTATTGTTTTTATCTTTTACTTTAGATAAAGAAGCTTTGAACCAGTAGCACAAAAGCTGAATTTAACACTCAGCCCTGCTTTTGCAAATATGTTTGTTAGCTACTTTTATACTGTTCATTCGAAGCAAAATTGTTAAATATTAGCACAAGTATATTACAATTGTGATGCACTTGTGCTAAAAATGTCTGCAAAACATTTGTTAATTGTAGTAAAAGAATGTAAGTTTGTAACGTCTTGATATACAAGTCTATTTTAATCCAAGATGTTAAATCTTGAATTATGGTTACGCAAATCATTAAATTACTTTTCTCAAATGACCGAAGCAGCGTTTTTACATTACGATTTAAAATTGATAGAGCCGTCTTTTGATTCTGAACTAACGGATTTAATTATTGAATTGGATTATCTCCGAAAGAAACCACTTGGTGGTTCAACGCATCCAAAAGTTTTTTTTCAATTGAAACACATCTTTCATACACTTGAAAGTATAGGGTCGGCAAGAATAGAAGGGAACAATACAACTATTGCAGAATATATTGAAACAAAGCTTGCGGTAAACAATAAAATTCCTCCAAATATTAAGGAAATTCAGAATATTGAAAAGGCAATGGCATTCATTGAAGAGAATGTAAAAGATTATCCAATCAACAGAGCATTTTTAAGTGAGATGCACAAAATGATTGTAGATGGATTATTACCGCCTCCAGGTGGAGAAGGAGACGAAACTCCAGGTGAATACAGAAAAACAAATTTGAAAATAAATAAGTCAACACACAAGCCACCTGAATGGTTAAAGGTTGATGATTACATGAATGAACTCTTAGATTTTATCAATCGTGAAGACAGCCCAAAATATGACTTGCTTAAAGCTGCTATTGCACATCATCGATTTGTTTGGATTCACCCATTTGGTAATGGCAATGGAAGAACGGTTCGTCTGTTTACCTATGCCATGCTTGTTAGAACAGGATTCAATGTTAATGTTGGAAGAATAATAAATCCTACTGCTGTGTTTTGCAGCAATAGAAATGATTATTACACAAATTTGTCTGAAGCTGACAAAGGAACAGATGCAGGAATAATAACTTGGGTTGAATATGTATTGAAAGGATTGAAAGAGGAGATTGAAAAAATAGATAAGCTTTTAGATTACAAGTTTTTGAGAAAAGAAATTCTCATTCCTACAATCACTCACTCATTGGAAAGGAAATATATTACTGATGTTGAAGCAAAAATATTGAAAAAAGCCATTGATGAGCAAGTAATCCAAGCAGCAGATGTCAAAGAGTTTTTTGGTGGTAAAGCCGATGCAGAAGTGTCAAGGCAAATCAGAAAATTGATTGACAAGAAAATGCTCGTCCCTGAAAAAGAAGGCACGAGAAAGTATGTTTTGCGTTTCGACAACAGCTATCTACTGAGAAGTGTCATAAAGACATTAGGTGAAAAAGGATTCCTTCCTGTCCGTGATGAAGTTTGATAGTGGCACTGTCGGTCGGAGTCGCGAAATGCTTGCAGGTAACGTCTTGGGATATTGGTGGTGGTGGAGGATTTTTAGTACAAAAGTTCAAACGAAGACGTTTACGCACTCTTGCGTTCAAACCGCTTATTGTGGGCTGTTTTTCTTTTTTCAGAGTCGTAGTTCATCTGTTTTAACTTCGACATCAGCTTATGTATAACTGTTGACGCATTGACAAGAAATTGTAAATGATTTATATACTACAAAGCAACTCAATATTTTGATCTTTGAGTTGTTTTTTGGTGAGTTCGTAGTTTTTGGTAAAACCTAAGATAAAGCCGCCACCGCCAGCACCGCAGAGTTTGAGATAGTATTCGCCACTATCGAGTCCACGCTTCCATACTTTATTAAATAATGCAGGTATCATGGGTTTAAAATGCTCGAATTGAAATTTAGATAGCAATTTCATATAAGCAAACAAAGTTTCTCTGTCGCCGTCTAAAAATGCTTGTATACAGTTATTGGCAAATGGTTTTAATTGCTTGTCCACAAATTCTCGGAAGCTTGGTTCTTCCATTTTTTGCATGTAGTATTTTACCAATGGTTCTGTGCTTCTGCTAATGCCTGTATCAATAAGAAAAATGGCACCTTTGCCTTTGTTGCTCAGTTCTACTTTTACAGGTTCTACACCGTTTTTTCCATTAATTAATAAGGGTAAATTTAAGTAGCATATTAAAGGATCGACTCCAGAACTATTGCCATGGAAATAAGATTCCATTTTGGCAAATATGGCTTTCAACTGCAATATATCTGACTTATTGGGTGCAGCATCTACCAGCACTTTGTCTTTCGTGTATTTGCCATACACTGCTGCAACTAAAGCGCCGCTACTGCCAACGCCAAATCCTTGAGGAATCGACGATTGAAAATACATTCCTTTAGCAATGTCACTTTTGAATGCTTGTATATCAAACTGGATAGCTAACTCATTTGTGGACAGTAAGCGTTGTAGATAGTTGGCAAACTCTTCTAAATGCTCATTTGATTCTGAGACAAATTGCTCATTCATGTCATTAGCATCGAAAGTGAGCTTCCCTTGAAATTCATCATACGGCAAAGTCAAGCCCATAGAGTCTTGAATGATGCTATATTCGCCAAAGAGCAAAATTTTTGAATTAAAAGATTGTTCGTTTTGTTTCATATGCTAATTCCAAATGGAATATTACTTTAATCGTATTGGACCTTTACCAACTTCGTCAAAAATTACTTTCTGTTGCTCACAATAAGGTAACAATGCTTGTTGAATAAAAGTTTCTACTTCTACTGCATTTCCAACTGGATACAACAAGTGTACATTAGGTCCTGCATCTAAAGTATAATACAAAGGTACAGCTTTTTCCGTTCGGAAGGTTTTTATTAAATCAATAATTTTCAAGGTATTAGGTAGCATTAACATGTATGATGGTGTGCTACACATCATTAACGCATGCAAGGTAAGTGCTTCATTTTCAACTATTTCTCCGAATTTCTCAAGGTCACCATGTTTCAAACAATCAGTAATTGTAGTTAAATGTGTTTTCGCCTGTAAGTATCTGCTATCGGCAAAAGGATTGCCTTCCATCAGCGCATGGCCAGCGCGGCTGGATACAGATTTTTCATCTGACGATACTATTAAAATCGCATCTTTGAAGGATTTGAATATTGGATGTACTTGCTCATAAAATGGCACTGCGTATTCATTACTCGAGTCTTGGATGGCATCGTGCTGTCCCCAAACGGCCAAATATGGATACACGGAACGGCATGCACTGCCTGAGCCTAAACGAGCAATCATACTAGCTTTTTCTAAGAAAGACCTTGCAAGCATATCGCCATTGATCTGCTCTTCAATTGTTGTTAGGCACAATGCCAATGCAGCCATTGACGAAGCGGAGCTGGCAATTCCAGTAGAGTGAGGAAAGGAATTCTGCGAACTAATTTCTAATGTCAAATATGGAAGAAATGGAAAATGCGGAACGATGCTTTCTAAAAATTTATGAATCTTTTCTGCAAATTTTGGATTTGCTTTTCCTTCAAAGAAAAATTGTATATCGATGTTATTATCAGCTTTAGTTTTACTATAATACTTCACTGCTGTTTCTGTAAAAGCATTTTTTAGTGTAAAACTGATTGAGGCATTGCGTGGTAATTGTTGGCCATATTTTCCCCAATATTTTACTAAAGCAATATTAGATGGCGCACGCCAAGCCGTTTCTCCTTGTATGTTTTGAAATGGATTCAAGATAGATATTTGAGTTGCAAGATAAAAAAAAGGTGAGACAAATATCATCTCACCTATATATAATATTACTATACGCTTTACAAGCCGTTTATAGAAATACCAAATACAATTGGATTCATTTTTGGTCCTTTAGTAGTAAATGCACTACCGATAGAATAGTAGGCAAATAAGCTCAGCGGTCCATAACCCGCTCGTAAAGTTGGGCCATAGCGAAACTTGCTCATGTTTGCTACTTTCATGTCTTTAATCGTTACTGTTTCTCCATTGTTAGGCACATTTGGATCTTCGCCTTTATATTTCCATTTGCTGCCTACTAAGAAACCGAGTTTAAAACCTACTGCAATTTTCCAGCTCATGCCGGTTTTTGCATGTGGTTTTGAGCGATATCTAAATTCAATAGGAACGTCGATATACGTCATGTTTAATTTTGACTTTTTAGAAGAAATAGAGTCGCCAAATGCTTGGAAACGTGTTAAGGTATCGTAGTGCCACGTTAGCTTGTAGTTTTTGAAATAATAATTTTCAGACCCTACGCCAATACCAGGTGCAATACTAAAATGACGTGGTTTTGTTTTTTTGCCTAATAAAATGTCGTACATAAAATAGACATTGATACCACGATTAAACGCGCCTAATTTAAAATCATTAGGCACCGTTACGCCTCCGTCTTTCTTTATGATTGCATTCATCATTGCCAATTCGATGACCAATCTATCATTGGCGCCAGTAATTCTTTTTTTTACTTTTTCTGAAATGCCTTTCGGACCAGCAAGTGTTGACTTTACGCTTGGTGGAATTGAATCTTGTGCAATAAGGAATGTGCTTGCACATAACATCAACACAACGCTTAAAAATATCTTATGCATAAATCGATTTACTCTTAAAAATAAGATGCAAAAATAAGATTATTAATTGATTGTACGTGTGAATTAACCTTTATTAAATAAAAATAATTCGATAAACTGTATTATAAAATGGCATAAGTTTTAGATAAAACCATTAATACACCACGGGCAAGTCATAGTATCTATTAAATATATTGGTTGCAAAAGACACCATAAACGAGTTGGTTTTTAAACTGCTGGTACTTGCTAAATTGGTCGTGTATTTTCTAAATTGCAATTTTGCTTCGATGACCATATTTATTTTCGGATTGATGATATAGCCAAATCGCAAATCGTGGTCCACTACTTTATAAGGAATGCCGTTTTGTATTTTAATGCCACTTATATTGCTGGCTTGTGAGGCAATATCCAAAATATTGTTTCCATAATTTTGACTGACAGCCGAGTCTGCAGCGGTTTTAATAAACGACATTTTATAAGATGTATAGAATCGTTTGTATTGATAATTTGCCATTAGCAATAATTCATTGAAATTGGCGCCCATAGGATGTGCCAGCGATTGGTTATAATGCGAGTAGCCGATACCGCTGTCTTGCCCTTGGTAAGTAAATGGTCGCACGCTGTTGTATTCCATTTGGAAATTGAGATTTTTCACACCACCAACATCAAAATATTTAACACCAGCTTGCCAGCCCATTCTGCGGTCAACCGTATTTTTTTTACCATATTTATTAATCATAAATTGACCATACAACACAACATATTTCGGGCAAGTTACTTTTACATTTAAGCCATATACTTTAGTTGTATTTGGCTCTAATTTCTTCTGAAAACCACGAACGCCGAGAATTGGATTGAGGAAATTATAATTAAAATAATTATTGCCATTTACAGTAGTTCTGCGCCAGGTGATACCTTCAAAAATTCCGATTTGCAAGAACTTTGCAGCATCGATACTTAGATAATTGAAGTTGGCTAATTTGCGAGGAAAGCCTTGTCCAAAATCGTTGAAATTTCTAATATTATCGATGAGTTCTGCATAAATTGTCGTGTACTTGATGCGCCAAACATTCGCCGTTAATTGTAAATATGGATAAGTATAGGCATTATCAGACAGCAATAAAGAGCGATAGCCATCGCCAATAAAATGTTTACCATTGCCGACTTGTATATTAAACTGCTTAACTGGTGAATAGGAAATATAGGCATAAATACTGGAAAAATCGAGCCCTTGCTTGCCACGATTTCTGACATTTCCTTCGCCAGGCACTACGCCTGTTTGTGCATTATATATATCAATATATGTCGGAAACTTGCCTACTGTATTTAAGAATGCAGTGTATAGGGTCACTTTTTTACCAATGTCAGCGCGTAACTCTAAGCCTTTTAAGTTATAGGTTAGGAATTTTTTTGAGCTTACATCATATCCAAATCCGATATTTAATATAGGATTGAGTGACACATATACTTTTCGTTTTTTATACGCTTTATCATAAATATTGTCTTCATAAAAAACGGAATCTTTCGCCAATATTTTTCCATAATGTTTGACATAGCCTTTCTCATCAAATTCTAATAAATTTTCGAAACCAACCACATTTACTAGCTTGCTAAACCAATTAGTGTGTGGCACACGTTCATAATGCTGTACAGTGTCTGGAAAAACAAACTGATAAACTTCTGCTGCCGTATATGGTTTTACGGCAGAGTGGAAAGAGGCCTTGTCCCAAGCGTTTAATGACTTCTCATAATTGAGTATCATGTTTCTGTTGAGTGGCAGATTTTCTTGTTGTGCAGTAGCGGAAAGAGCGTACGATAACAGCAGAATTAGGAATACGTAATTTTTAGAATGCATTTTCTTCACCTCGAATCATATTGATTATAGTCATGATAATAATTTTGACATCAAGTCCAAAACTCCAATTTTCGATATACCATACATCGGCACGCACGCGACCTTCCATATCTGTTACATCTTTTGTTTCGCCTCGATATCCATTTACTTGTGCCCAGCCTGTTATGCCAGGTTTCACCAAATGTCTGACCATAAATTTATCAATTATTTTGGAATATTCTTCAGTATGTTTTAGCATGTGTGGTCTTGGACCAATAACTGACATTTGACCAAAGAATACATTTATAAATTGTGGCATCTCATCTAAGTTGGTTCTGCGCAATAATTTTCCTATTGGCGTGATGCGTTGGTCATCGCGCGTGGCTTGTTTGTAATGCGCGTCACTATTGATGTACATCGTTCTAAATTTAATTACTTGGAACGATTTATTTTTGATGCCAGAACGTTGTTGCACGAAGAATACGGGTCCTTTTGAAGTAATTTTTATTAAAAATGCAACCAATGGTATAAACCACCACAAGATGAAAAGAAATACCAAAATAGAAAATCCAAGGTCAAACAATCTTTTTATAAAACGGTTGACAATATTCTCTAAAGGCTCGCTTCGCAAGGTCATTACTGGAATTTGACCATAATAATCGATTTCTACTTTGTTTAAATGATGTGTTAAAAAGCGTGATAAATCTGGAACTATTTTGACACGAATAAGATTTTCATCTCCAAATTGAATTAATGATTTGATTTTTTCTTCTTCTTTATAGGGCAATGCGCAGAACAATTCGTCTATCTGATGCGTGATGGCATATTGTTTTGCATCTTCAATATTACCTAAAATATTTTTTTGAATTTCTGGTTTAAAATGCGTTGGATGGTCGTCATAAAAGCCTAAAAACTGATAGCCATATTCTATTTTATGCTCCAACATGGCTTTAAACTCTTGTGCTGTATCGCCTGCACCAATTATCATAACTTTGCGATTATTAAAACCACGCGCTCTGTAAAAACGTACAATTTTGATAAAGCCAAAACGCCACATCATCGTGAAGAAAAAAGCCACTGTGTAGGTAATCAAAAGTAACTCACGTGAAAGTTTGAATGTCTGATTAAAATCTTTAAAAACGACAACATAGGAAAATGCAAAAAGCACTTCAAAAAAGAACAATCGCAACAAGGCCGATAATAATGTGAAAAATCGTGTGTTGCGATACATATCAAATGTGCCAGACAGTTGCGCCGCAAACAAGTAAATTACATTCAAATATATCCACAATTGGAGATACTTAGTGTCGAATATCATTCGGTAATTGTCGCTTAAAAAATGACCAATAATATAGGCAGTATTAAGAATAAACAAATCGCCTAATGCATGCATTAAAACGTATAAATTTGTTATCCTTTTTTTCATTTTTTTAGTGTTCTTTAGCAATAAAATTACATATACAGCAATCAGACCGCTTATAATTGTAATGGATAATAAAAACCTACGGCTTGTTGGCGCAAGCAATCTGCATTATCTGTATAGATTTATAATCTACCAAAAACGTTGCAGCTACTTAGTTGGGCATCTTGCAAACAAAAACCTTTCTCCTTTAACAAATTTACTACAGAAAAGCTAAACCACCACTATTTATATCATTTATATTTTAATTTTTGCATTTTCATAGTTCTTGAGTAACAATTTATTGTGAACTAGCTTCAAAAATGAAATTGTGCATATTTTTTTCTGTATAATTTATGGAAAATCTTTCGTTTCGGTCTCTTAATAGTATAAATTTGTTCAACGATTAAATAGATGTAATATGAGTAAAGAAGACAAAGCAAACAAAGAAGCAGGCAGTGAAAAGGCGAAAGCCTTATTATTAACCTTAGAGAAACTGGACAAACAATACGGCAAAGGCACCGTAATGAAATTAGG
>JADKZZ010000071.1 GCA_020848475.1 Chitinophagales bacterium
CCAGCTTCAATCATTTGTTTCATCAACTCGAATGCATTCAAGTTACCACCAAAGCCAGCTTCTGCATCTGCAACGATAGGAACCATCCAGTCGCGAGTAGGCTCGCCACTCATGTACTCGATTTGGTCGCGACGCATCAAAGAGTTGTTGATACGTTTAACTACCATAGGTACAGAGTTAGCAGGATATAAACTTTGATCTGGATACATTTCTGCTGATAAGTTTGCATCAGCAGCTACTTGCCAGCCAGAAAGGTAAATTGCTTTCATACCTGCAGTAACTTCTTGAATAGCTTGATTACCGTTGTACGCACCTAAACCAGCTACCCAGTCTTCCGATTGTAATTTATTCCATAATTTTTCAGCACCATTTTTTGCCAAAGTGTATTCTACTGGTACAGAACCACTCACGTTGATTACGTCTTCAGCAGTGTAATCTCTTTTAACGTCTTTCCAACGCGGATTTGTTGCCCAATCTTTTTTTAGCGCTTCCGCTCTTTCTTGTTTAGTTGCCATTTTTATTAAATTATTGAAATTAAGAATTAAGAATTTATTTTGATTGATTAGTCTATATAATTATAAGCCTCCAATGTTAAGAACTCTTCTAAAGTATCTTGTAAGGACATTTTAGTAAATAATTCTGTTGCTAAATCAAATTTTGAAGCAGCATATTTATCGCCTAACGTCGCTTGATAAGCAGCTTTTTGTTCATCAATTAATTGTTGAACTAATTCTGCAGTTACTTTAGTACCATCATCTAATTTTGCATCTTCATGGTGAACCCATTGCCAAACTTGCGTACGAGAAATCTCTGCTGTTGCTGCATCTTCCATTAAATTATGGATAGGAACACAACCATTACCACGCAACCAAGCTTCTAAATATTGAATACCTACATCGATATTATTTTTCAAACCACCTAAAGTAATTGTACCTACAGGTACTTGTAATAAATCTGCTGCGCTCACATTTACATCTTCGCGTTTTACATGAATTTGGTTAGGTGTCGGCATGTATTTATTGAACTCGTCCATTGCAATTTGCACTAAACCAGGATGTGCTACCCAAGTACCATCATGACCTGCCTTAGCTTCGCGCTCTTTGTCGGCACGTACTTTTGCTAATGCTGCATTATTTGCTTCTTCATCATTTTTGATTGGAATTTGTGCAGCCATTCCGCCCATAGCAAAAGCTTCACGTTTATGGCAAGTTTGTATTACTAAATCAGAGTATGATTTTAAGAAATGCGTAGTCATGGTTACTTGCATTCTATCTGGCACCAAGAATTGTTTGTTCTTTACAGTACGTTTGATGAATGAGAAAATATAATCCCAACGACCGCAATTTAAACCTGCGCTGTGCTCTTTTAATTCGAATAATATTTCGTTTAATTCAAATGTTGCCACGATAGTCTCTATCAAAACTGTTGCTTTAATAGAACCTTGAGGAATGCCTAATTCATTTTGTGCATCTACAAAAATATCATTCCACAAACGTGCTTCTAAATGCGATTCCATTTTTGGCAAATAGAAATAAACGCCACTTCCTTTTTCAACGCGTTGCTTTGCATTATGATAAAAATATAAAGCAAAATCCCAAATAGAACCACTAGCTACTTCACCATCAACTAATACATGTTTTTCTAATAAATGCCAGCCACGCGGACGAACAAATAAAGCGGCAATCGTATCATTTAATTTGTATGATTTTCCGTTTGATTCTAAAGAAATAGTTTTATTGTTGGCATCTTTCAAGTTGATTTGACCTGAAATGTTATTTTCCCAAGTTGGTGCATTTGAATCTTCAAAGTCAGCCATAAAAACTTTAGCGCCTGAGTTCAAGGCATTGATAATCATCTTGCGGTCAACAGGACCAGTGATTTCAACTCTTCTATCTTGAATATCTGCTGGGCATGGCGCAACTGTCCACGCTCCTTCGCGGATAGCTTTTGTTTCCGCTAAAAAATCAGGCAACTCGCCTGCATCTAAACGCACTTGGCGATCTACACGTTTTTGTAATAATTCTTTACGACGAGCGTTGTGTTTCCTTTGAAGTTTAGCAAAAAATGCCAATGCATCTGGCGTTAATATCTCAGCAAATTCTGGTGTGTATTTGCCATTAATTTCGATTCCTGCTGGAGTTTGATAAGTTGACATTATTTATGGAATTATTTTAGACTCGAAAGATACAAACTTGTACTTTGAACATGGAAAATAACATGTTACCTAAAGTTTACTATAAAGTTGTTATTTCCAATGCAAGCATTGGTTTTTTTAAAAATTTTGGATACAAATTTATAAAATTGAGATAACAGATGGTAAAAAGCTCATATCTAACTTTAAAAATCACAAACTAGATCCATTTTCCACGAAAAGTGTCAAAATTTAATGCTGATTTCAGTAATTCCATAAATGCGTTTCTACTTATATTTTTAGCACCTAGGCTTTCGACATGACTTGTATAAACTTGTGCATCAATAAATTGAACATCTATTTGTTTCAGAAAATTTACCAAGCATATTAAGGCAACTTTTGAGGCATTGCTTTCTGTATGAAACATGGACTCTGCAAAGAAAACTTTCCCCAAGCATACACCGTACAGACCGCCTACTATTCTATCTTGGTTCCACACTTCGACAGAATGTGCAAAGCCTTCTTCATGTAGGTTTATAAATGCATTTTGCATGTCATTAGTTATCCAAGTGCCATCTTGTCCAACACGTTCTACAGTAGCACATTGTTGTATTACAAATTGAAAATTGGTGTCAAAGCTCACCTTAAATTTCTTTGAATTTAATACACGGCGCATACTTTTTGACACATGTAAGTCCTCTATCATCAATACAAATCTTGGGTCTGGCGCGTGCCATACAATCGGTTCTTCATCGCTATACCAAGGAAAAATCCCATTTCGATAAGCTAGTAATAATCGCTCTGTGGACAAATCGCCGCCTATTGCGACAATGCCATTTTCTGCACCATCAACAGGTGGAAAAACCAACTTCTCTGTAAGTAAATAGATAGGCAAAACCGTTAATTGCAAGATTCAACCGCGGCAGAGATGCCTCTATCGAGCAAGGCATCTTTCATCGGTATTAATGTTAATTCATCGCCGTGTTGTACTGCATATTTGCCTCTAAAATGAATAAACAAAGCACATTGCGTTGCTTGTTCGTGCGTATGCTTACAAATTGCCATCAAGGATTCGATTACCCAATCAAAAGTATTCACATCATCATTATACACTATAAGTTGATGGCTATATTCTAACAATTCTTTTTCCAGTACATCAACATCTTCTTGCGTAGCTGAATCTGGATGAAAAGCATAAGCACTCATCGGAAAAATATTTACAACAAAATTACAAAAAAATGAGCTATCTCAGCTAGTGCCAATAAAAAAATCCAACTAATACATACTAGTTGGATTTGTAGCGAGGACGGGAATTGAACCCGTGACCTCAGGGTTATGAATCCTGCGCTCTAACCATCTGAGCTACCTCGCCATAATTAAGCGGTGCAAATGTACAATATTTTAATAAATTTTTGAAGATGAAATAGAGTAATGCTATTGTTAATTTTTCCTTTGGGCGAACTTTTAAATGAAAATAGTCGTTTATGCTTTTATTATTCATCAAAACAAAATGAAAAACATGAAAAAACAAGATATTACCGTAATTGGAGCTGCATTTTTTGCGGTGCTTTATTTGATAAACCCAACGGCTGGATTTATTGAATTGATTCCTGACAATATTCCATTAATTGGAAATTTAGATGAGGCTGGTGCTGTATTCATTTTAATAGCTGCGCTTAAATATTTCGGATTTGAAATGCCTTCTATTTTCAAGAAGGATAATGAAAAGAAGGACAGCGATACGAAACCTACGATTATTATCAATAAGTAACATCTAAAAAAGCCTAAAAAAACGAAAGTCCTGAATAAATTCAGGACTTTCTTACATTTTGCTAAGTTGATTATTTCTTAACTGCTTCAGCAGCTTTATCAACAGCTGCACCAGCAGCATCTTTAGCAGCACCAGCAGCAGCATCTACAGCAGCACCAGCAGCAGCAGTTGCGCTATCAGCAACAGCGCCAGCTGTTTCAGTTACAGTTGCAGCAGCATCAGTAGCTGTTTCAGTTACTGCATCAGTAGCAGCAGCTGCATCTTCAGCAGCGCCTTCAGCAGTTTGTTTGCAAGCTTGCATGCCTACGAAAAGTGTAGCAGCAGCGAATAATACAAATAATTTTTTCATTTTAAATTGGTTTAATTAATTCAAAAATAAGGGAATTTGGAAAAATACCAAGCATTCAAATGTTAAAATTTGTCAAGAGTTATTAACATAAAAAGTCCCACATAGTGGGACTTTTTATAATTCTGTACTGAAACTGAATTATTTTGTAGCAGCTGTATCAGCAGGTGCAGCAGCAGCTGAATCAACTGGAGCAGCAACAGCTGCAGAGTCAGTTACAACTTCTTCTGTAGTTACTTCAGTAGCTTCTTCAGTAGCAGCTTCTTCTTTTTGTTTGCAAGCTTGAACACCTACGAAAAGTGTAGCAGCAGCGAATAATACGAATAATTTTTTCATTTTAAATTGGTTTAATTAGGTGCAAAAATAGTGAATCTTCACCAAGCTATCATTAATCCAATTTTAACAAATTGATACTTAAGTGTTGAAAAAGTGCTAATCTTCCCAATTTTTTGACCTTTCGACGGCTTTTTTCCAGCCTTTTATTAGTTTTTCACGTTTTTCTGATTTCATCTTTGGCGAGAAGGTAGCATGTATATGTTCGTTATTAGCTAGATTTTCTTTTTTATAAAAACCAACAGCAATACCTGCCAAGTAGGCTGCACCTAATGCTGTGGTTTCGATTACTTTTGGTCGTTCTACATTTACTTCTAAAATATCAGCTTGAAATTGCATTAACAGGTTATTAGAACAAGCGCCACCATCTACTTTTAAGGATTTTAACTGAATGTCGGCATCTTTTTCCATTACTTCTAGTATATCATAAGTTTGAAATGCCAATGACTCTAATGTTGCTCGTATCAGATGTGCTTTCTGAGTGCCTCGTGTTAATCCAAATATACCACCTCTTGCATACATATCCCAATAAGGCGCACCCAAGCCTGCAAATGCTGGCACCACATAAACGCCACCTGTGTCTTCGACCTTCATTGCATAATATTCTGAATCTGGTGCCGTGTCTATCAATTTAAGTCCATCGCGAAGCCACTGAATGGCTGCACCTGCTATAAACACACTGCCTTCTAATGCATATTCTACTTTTCCGCCTATTGACCATGCAATTGTTGTTAGCAATCCGTGTTTAGACAATACTCTCTCTGTGCCTGTATTCATTAACATAAAGCAACCTGTACCGTAAGTATTTTTCGCCATTCCTGCTTCAAAACATGTTGGACCAAACAATGCGCTTTGTTGATCGCCAGCAACGCCTGCGATAGGAATTTCAATATCGAAGAAAACATCAGCATGCGTTTTACCAAAAATACCAGATGATGGCAACACCTCTGGCAAAATAGACTTCGGAACATCTAAGTCGTGTAATAAGTGCTCATCCCATTTTAAATCCTTTATATTATATATAAGTGTGCGAGAAGCATTACTGTAATCTGTTGCATGTACTTTTCCTTTTGTTAAGTTCCAAATTAACCAGGTATCTACAGTGCCGAAACACAATCTGCCTTCGTGTGCTTTTTGTCGTGCTCCTTCGACATTATCTAAAATCCAATTTATTTTTGTGCCCGAAAAATAAGCGTCGATTACCAAGCCGGTATTTTCACGCACATAAGATTCTAAATTTCTTGCTTTAAGTTGGTCGCAAAATCCAGCTGTACGACGATCTTGCCAAACGATAGCATTGTATATCGGTTTTCCTGTTTCTTTATCCCAAACAATAGTTGTTTCGCGTTGATTGGTAATACCGATAGCAGCAATTTCAGTTGGTTGAATATTTGCCTTTGCTACGGCTTCTCTGGCTACTTCTATTTGCGACTGCCAAATTTCGATTGGATCATGTTCTACCCAGCCTGGTTGAGGGAAAATTTGAGTAAATTCTTTTTGCGCAACTGTAACTATTGCTGCATTTGCATCGAACAAAATGGCTCTTGAACTTGTTGTACCTTGGTCAAGTGCTAGTATATATTTTTTTTGCATTTTCATTAAAATTCGCGCTAAATATAATTATAAAAAGCTTGTTTTCACACTCAAATAAATTGAATTCAACGACATAGAGAAATTTAATGTATGAATTATAAATAAAATGCGATTTGTAACAAAAGTAACGGTCGCTATCTAGTTATATACTTAATATTGCAAAAGAAAAAGAAAGAAGATGAAAATAGAACAAATTTACACAGGTTGCTTGGCACAAGGTGCCTATTTTATTGAAAGCAATGGCGAAGTGGCGATAATTGATCCACTTCGAGAAGTACAACCATACATTGATATGGCAACAAAAAGGAATGCTAAAATTAAATACATCTTCGAGACACATTTCCATGCTGATTTTGTATCTGGACATGTGGACTTAGCAAAAGAAACTGGCGCGACAATTATTTATGGGCCAACCGCTATGGAAACTGGATATGCAGTGCATAAAACACATGATGGCGAAGTATTCACGTTAGGCAATGCGACGATTACCGTACTTCATACTCCAGGACATACGATGGAAAGCATCTGTTTATTATTAACAGATAGTAATGGCAAAAAAACTGCATTATTTACTGGCGACACCTTATTTATTGGTGATGTAGGTCGGCCAGATTTAGCACAACACGTTGTTTCTGATTTAACGCAAGAGAAATTAGCCGCACATTTATTTGATTCATTAAGAAATAAAATAATGCCATTACCAGATGACTTAATCGTATATCCTGCACATGGCGCTGGCAGTGCTTGTGGCAAAAATATGAGCAAAGAAACATCGGATACTTTAGGCAATCAAAAGAAAACAAACTATGCTTTAAATCCATCGTTGACAAAAGAAGAATTTATCAAACAAGTGTTAGATGGATTGGTAGCTCCACCGAGTTATTTTCCTAAAAATGTTTTATTAAATATTACTGGCTACGATAGCATAGAAAAAGTAATTGACAGAGGAACTCGTGCATTAACGCCAGATGAATTTGAAGCAATAGCAAACGAGACAAACGCTTTACTCTTAGACACCAGAAGCCCTAGCGAATTTAATAAGGCATTTATTCCAAACTCGATTAATATTGGTATTGACGGCAGCTTCGCTGTTTGGGTCGGCACCTTAGTTAGCGACATAAAACAAGCTATTTTATTAATCACAGAACCTGGACGAGAAGAGGAAGTCATAACTCGTTTGTCGCGCGTAGGTTACGATAATACCATCGGCTATCTTGATGGTGGAATTGCTGCATGGCAGCGAGTTGCTAAAGAAACTGACAGCATTACTTCTATTACAGCTGATGAATTAGCGCAGTTACAATCTGAAAATCCAGCCTTATCAATTTTAGATGTACGTAAGAAGAGTGAATATTTTTCAGAGCACATACAAGAAGCTGAAAATCTGCCATTAGATTTTATCAATGATACGATGCAGCAAATAGACAAAAACAAAACTTACTATGTACATTGCGCTGGTGGTTATCGCTCCATGATATTCACTTCGATATTAAGAGCACGTGGTTATCATAATTTAATAGACGTTGCCGGTGGATTTGCCGCTATTAAAAAATCAGAGAAATTCGAATTGACAGATTATGTGTGTCCGACAACAATGCTATAAACAAATAACATGATTACATTAATTAAAAAATATAAGCTCACGCTCATAGGTGTTGTATTAGGAGCAATGGCTGGCTATGCCTATTATTATTATGTTGGCTGCTTGAGTGGCACATGTGCTATTACTTCCAATCCGTGGAATAGCACATTATATGGAGCCTTAATGGGTGGACTTTTCTTTAATATTTTTCAAGAAAAAAAAGAAGAAATGAAAGCTTTCGAAAATAAGGAAACTCATAGTGACAAGTAGGAATTTTATAAGCGAAGTTATCACCAGCTGTGCATTATACATTTTTGCTAAAAACTAAGACATCTGTTATCTTTGAAAGTTATGGCAGAGGAAGTAGTAAAAGAAAAAGTAAAACGCACTAAAAAAGCGCCTATAAATGAGGCTGTAGAAGAAAGTGAACCTGCACCACTCATAGAGACAGACACACTTAAAACAGGCTTTGGATTGTTTTTTTTATTTCTGGCAATCACGCTTGCTGTTGCCTTTGGCTCTTATTTATTTACATGGAAAGATGATCAAGATAAAGTGCTAAATTTTTCTTGGAAAATCATATTTAGCAAAGAAGCTTTAGTGGAAAATAGAATGGGCAGAATTGGCGCATATCTTGCTCATGTATTCTTTTATGTTTTTTTTGGTGTTGCTTCTTTTATTATACCATATTTGTTATTCTGCATCGGCATCAACCTTACATTTAAAGAACGAATTTTTAAGCTTACTAAGATATTTTTCAGTTCTCTGTTTTGGATAGTTTTTATTGCCACTTTAGCATCATTTATATTTTCAAATTACGACTTTCCGTTTGGTGGCGGATTAGGGCGCAATAACTATGAATGGTTATCTACTTTAATAGGCAATTTAGGACTTGGAATATTATTAGGAATTATTGGATTCTCATTCTTAGGTTTTAACCTAAAAGATATCTATGAAAAATTTACTACATGGAAACAAACATGGAAAGCACAATATGAAGAAGAAAATAAAAACAACAGCACAGCAGTAATAGATGATTTTTACAAAGAGGAAGCATTGAAAAAGGAAGATGGTTATGACATGGAAAGCATCATTCCTGAAGAAAAAGAACAAGCAATTCCTCACCATAAAGATGAAACTTTTGAAATATTAAACGAACAGGAAGAAGTAATACAAAGCAATTCCAAAGAAATAAAAATGGAATTAATTGAAAAAGAAACTGAAGATATTGAATTCGAAAATACGACTATTGAACCAACAGCGAAAAAAGAAAAATTTTCATTAGAGCCTGATTTCGAAATTGAAGAGATACAAGCATTTGGCACAATAGACGAAAATGAAAATGCTGCATGGACACATATTCAAAAAGAAAATGAAACCGATATTGAAGCCGATAAAGAACATTTTGGCTTAGACACTAATTTTGATCCTAAATTAGAATTATCTAAGTACAAATTTCCAAATGTTGATTTATTAGAAGAACATGGAAGTGGTCAAATTGAAATTAACAAAGAAGAATTAGAGCAAAATAAGAATCAAATCGTTCAGACTTTATCACATTATAATATCGGCATTGAAAAAATCAAAGCAACCGTTGGGCCAACCGTTACTTTATATGAAATTGTTCCTGACAAAGGCGTTCGCATTTCTAAGATAAAAAACTTAGAAGACGATATTGCATTAAGTCTTTCTGCTTTAGGTATTCGTATCATTGCACCAATACCTGGAAGAGGTACAATTGGTATTGAAGTGCCAAACGAGAAAAAGAGTATCGTATCGATGCGTTCATTAATTGCTGGAGAAAAATTCCAAAAATCTGACATGGATTTGCCTATTGCATTAGGAAAAACTATTTCCAATGAAGATTTTGTAGTGGACTTAGCCAAGATGCCACACTTACTGATGGCTGGCGCCACTGGTCAAGGTAAATCTGTTGGTTTGAATGCCATTTTAGTGTCATTGCTTTACAAAAAACATCCAGCAGAATTAAAGTTTGTATTAGTTGATCCAAAGAAAGTAGAATTGAACCTATACAAGCTTATCGAAAATCATTATTTAGCAAAATTGCCTGACGAGGAAGAAGCTATTATCACAGATAATAAAAAAGTAATTTATACTTTAAATGCTTTGTGCATCGAAATGGACACACGCTATGAATTGCTAAAAGCTGCACAAGTACGACATATTAAAGAATACAATCAGAAATTTTTAAAACGTCAGCTCAATCCAAATAATGGCCATCGATTCTTGCCTTATATTGTATTAGTGGTTGATGAGTTTGCCGACTTGATGATGACTGCTGGCAAAGAAGTAGAAGCACCGATTGCTCGTTTGGCGCAGCTCGCACGCGCTATTGGCATTCACTTAGTGATTGCTACACAACGTCCTTCTGTGAATATTATTACAGGTACTATAAAAGCGAATTTCCCTGGACGAATAGCATTTAAAGTAACGGCAAAAGTGGACTCAAGAACGATATTAGATGCTAGCGGAGCCGACCAGCTGATTGGTCGTGGAGACATGCTATTGTCACAAAGCGGCGAACTGACACGCTTGCAGTGTCCGTTTGTGGACACGCCTGAAGTGGAACACATCGCCAAGTTCATAGGCACGCAAAAAGGATTTCCGACGCCTTACGAGCTCCCAGAATATATCGACCCGAAAGAAGCTGATAAAAATGGAGAACGTTCATTCGATTTTAGCCAGAGAGACGAACTTTTTACAGAAGCAGCACGATTAATTGTACGAAATCAAATTGGCTCGACCTCATTAATACAGAGAAAATTGGCGCTTGGTTATGCTCGTTCTGGTCGATTAATGGATCAATTAGAAGCCGCCAGCATCGTTGGTCCTAACTTAGGTAGCAAGGCTAGAGAAGTGTATGTAAAAACCGACGAAGAATTGGAACGAATTTTGCAGGAACTAGGTGAACAATAGAACTTATCTTTTATTTTTGTAAAAAATTTATCCATTTTAGATAATAAAAATAAGTGCTACGCTAATTAAATATATATGATTCAACTTTTTTCATTTTTTACATTTTTTTTATCGCTATTCGGTTTACAATCTGGCAACCAGTTGAACGACCCAAAAGCAAAAACAATCTTAGATGCTGTTAGCAAAACATATAAAAGCTACAATGCCATCGAAGCTGGATTTTCCTTAACAACAAACAATCCAGGACAAAACAAATCGACAGTACAAAATGGCAATGTATTTTTAAAAGGTGAAAAATATAAATTAAGTCTTGGCAAACAAATCATTTATTGCGACAAGCAAAGTGTATGGACATATTTAAAAGACATCAATGAAGTACAGATAAATGATTATGAGCCGAACAAAGAAGACATTACGCCTTCTAATATGTTTACCATTTATCAGAATGATTTTAATTACATGATGAATGGCGAAGAAGCTGTTGACAAAACAAGCTGTACGGTGATTGATTTAATGCCAAAAGATAAAAGCAAACCATTTTTCAAAGTGCGTATTTGGATAGACAAAAATGCTAAATACATCAAGCGTATGAAAGTATTTGATAAAAATGGCACTTTATATACTTACAGTGTAACATCATTTAATTCAAAAGCAAATTTGGAAGATAGTTTCTTTAAATTCGATGCGGCAAAACATCCTGGTGTGCATGTCGAAGATTTGAGAATGTAATTGAATACATCATACTTCTTTATTTATGAGCATAAAATCAAAGATTTTAGATTCTGTTAGAATAATTGTATGTCGTATTCCATTTATAGAAAAACTAATTTTAGAACAGCTGCAGCATGGAAATGTAATCGCACAAAAATTGCTGGCTGGCAATCATCTTTATCCAAAAAATAGTATTAGACATTGCACACGCAATAATATTAACTACGAGTTAGATATTAGCGATTACATGCAACATGCTATCTATTTTCACCTTACACAGCATGTAGATTTTGATAGACGAAAATTATATTCCTTGATTCAAGCTAATTTTGTTTGTATAGACATTGGAGCAAATATTGGAGAAACGACATTGAACTTTGCACAAATAGCAAAAAATGGAAAAGTATATAGTTTCGAGCCTGTTCCTTTTTTATTTGAACAACTTATAAAAAACGTCAGTTTAAATGATTATAATAATATAGCAGCATTTAATATTGCGATTGCTGACAATGAAGAAGATTTGTTTTTTGAAATGCCTTCCAATAAAAACAGTGCTGGAATTTCATTAAACAAACAACAAGCAGGTACTGCAAAACGTGTTGTTGGCACTACATTAGATAATTTTATAAGCCAACAAAATATTTCGCATATTGATTTTATAAAGATAGATGTAGAAGGATTTGAATATTTTGTACTAAAAGGCGCTACACAAACGATATTACAACATCGTCCTATTTTATTTATAGAAATAGATAATAGTTATTTATCTGCAAAAAACACATCTGAAAAAGAAGTACTCTCCTATTTACAAAACAAACTTGGATATACATTATATCGTATTAATGGTATAGCACAAGAGAAAATAAATAATTTAGAAAACACCAATCTACATTATGATGTTTTGTGTGTTTTTGAATAATTAACGCGTTTGTCCGCTACCTCTAACTTTCCATTTTTCTGTTGTTAATTTTTCCAAAGCAAATGGTCCACGTGCATGCAATTTTTGTGTAGAAATGCCAATTTCAGCACCTAAACCAAAACAGCCTCCGTCTGTGAAACGAGTACTAGCATTGGTGTACACAGCTGCTGCATCTACTTCATTTAAGAATCTTTCGCAAAGCGTTTCGTCTTTACTTACAATTGCTTCACTATGTCTTGACGAGTATTTTCGAATATGTGCTAATGCATCATCAAAGCTCTCTACTGCCTTAATTGAGCATTTCTGACTTAGATATTCCATTCCAAAACTATCACCATTTGCAGGTTGCAAATGCTGATAGCTACTATTTTTAAAAATGTTGTATGCTGTTTCGTCAGCAAATATTTCAACATCGTAAGCATTAAAACCATCTATCAATTTTGGCAAAAATTCCTTGGCGATATCCTTATCTACTAGAACAGTATCTAATGAATTGCAAACAGAAGGTCGCTGTGTTTTTGCATTTATAACAATTTGTGCTGCCATATCTAAATCAGCTGTGCGCTCAATATAAGTATGGCACACGCCTGCACCTGTTTCAATCGTTGGCACTTTAGAATTTTCTCTTACAAAATCAATCAGCTGTTGTGAACCTCTTGGAATAATAATATCTACCCATTTTACTGCCGCTAATAGCTCTTTAACAAACTTTCTATCAACTGGCAACAAGCTGACAGCATCTTTACTGACGCCATTTTTTTCTAACACTGAGTGTATTATTTTGACCAAGATTTCATTAGTAAATTCAGCATCACTACCACCGCGCAACACCACGCCATTGCCAGCATATAAACACAATGCGGCAACATCTATGGTTACATTTGGTCGAGCTTCATATATCACACCAACAACACCAATTGGCACAGCAATCTTTTGAATGTTTAAGCCGTTAGACATCGTATTGTCTGACAATACTTTTCCGCTTGGATCTTCTAACTTCAGAATATCATACAAACTATCTGACAAATCTTTGATGCGTTGTGCATTCAACAACAATCTATCTTTTTTAGGATTGTTGTCCTCCATGCGCTGTAAGTCTTTGGCATTTTCAGCTATAATAATTTCAGTTTGTGACAACAATGCCGCTGCTAAATCTTTCAGTATAGCATGTTTGGAAACTACTGTTAATTTTCCGACTTCAACGGCTGCTTTATTTGTTGCTTCTAATAAATACTGAATAGATTCCATAAATTCGTTTCTACCAATTTATAGCAAATTTGCGTTTTTATAGTATTTTTAGCATAAAATAATCTAATGTTAAAGCGAGCGACAAAAATCATTGTATTTCTATTGTTGATTTTATCTTCGGCTATTTTTCTGAAATTTATATTCTTAGGAAAAAAATTAGATATTGCCACAATCACGCCATACCTCACCAAAGACAAGTTAGAGCATGACAGTTTATCGCTCACGTATTTAGGCTGTGCTGGTTTTATTATTGAAAATAAAGAAAAAAGTATTTTATGCGACCCATTTATCAGCAATCCTAATATTTTTAATTTTTCGAAAAAATTTGATTCTTGGTCGGAAAGAATTAGTCCTGAAAAGCTTAAAAACATTGACATGGTAGCCATTTCACATGGACATTATGATCATTGTTATGACATTACAGATTTATGTAACTATCTGCCTTCGCAAGCGCAAATTATTGCTGACGCAAGTGTACATAATCAATTAAATGTAATTTACAAGGCTGCTACTTTTAGAAAAACTGCCTTGCATTATACAGATAAACAACAATGGATATATGAAAATGATAGTGCATTTCGCATTTTTGCCTTAAAAAGTGTGCACAGTCCACATATCGGAAAAATAGAATTTTTTAAAGGACACTATGACACACCATTAGCAAAAATACCAACAAAACCATGGCAATGGAAAAAAGGCGAAGCCTATTCATATCTTATTGATATTTTAGAAAATCAACGAGTAAAATATAGGATTGTATTAGTCAATGGCAATTTGACCAATGATGCCATGCAAACATTAAAAACATTGAGTAATGAACGCAAATCAGATATACAATTGCAAATTTTTTGGAAAGAAAAATTGAATATCGATAATTTATTAGAAGTATATAACATCACACAACCAAAAGAAATAATTCTGCATCATTGGAATAATTTTTTTGTTTCATTTGACAAGCCTTTGCAATATATGCGTGATGCACATTTGCCAGAAGTACTGAAAAGATTAAACGAGCAAGAAATTCCAACAAGTATGATGCTGCCTTTTACTGAAGTAAAATTGTAAAATTAAATCAACACAATATCATCTGCGTGTGCTAAAATCAAGTTTTGTTGTTTAATATTTTTCTGCAATATTTTCGAAGAAATTTTTGTACGTGCTACCGCAAATACATTGGCATTAACATCCATAATTTCGATGGCTTCGCCAATTTCAAAATCTGTATTTATTGCTGTAACGCCAACTGCCAAAAGGCTTTTGCGTTTTAGTAATGCCTTTTGTGCGCCTTCATCGACAGTAATGCTTCCAATCACAAGGCTTCCGCTCGCCAACCATTTGTGTCGTGCTGATTTGCTTACATTTTTAGGAATGCAAATCGTGCCTGTTTTTTCTTTCACAGCATTCAATAAACTATTTTTTTCTTTAGCAGAAAAGATATGTACTTTAATACCTAAACTACTTGCCATGTGTGCAAACGTAAGCTTGCTAATCATGCCACCTAAGCCAGCCGCCGATGTTTCTTTCGTAGCCAATGACATCACTTTATCATCAAATTTTTCGATGCGCTTTATTAAATTTCCATCGCCATCTAAAACACCTTTAACAGAAGTACCAATCAACAATAGCTGCGCACCAAAACCTACTGCAAGCAAAGTGGCTAACTCATCATTGTCGGAAAATTTCAACTCACGCGAGCTGACCACATCATTCTCATTCGCAATAGGAATGATGCCATTTTTCCAAAGCTCTTCATACGTTGCACGCAATTGTAAAAACTTAGCTCTATCAGAAAAATGTCCACGTTCACATAAACTCTGTGCAATTGGAATCTTATATTTACTAAATGCCGCAGAGTATTTTTGGATAAGCAATGGATTGCCGATAGCTGCCGCTGCCTTGCGCTCTTCGATTTTTCCAGAATAATTTTTTATAAATTTTTTTCCACTACCAACAGCACCTGAAGACACGATTACGATTTGAAATTCTTTGTGTAAAGTGGCCAATTGCTTAGCAATATTTTGCACAACTTCTTCATCTAAATTACCTAATGCATCAGTAATTGAAGAGGTTCCTATTTTGAAAACCAATATCGGTTTTTGCATATTTAATGAAAGTTTATCCAAAGTAATACTAATTTTGGAGTTGAATATCATTTTGTAGTTTAAATTAATCTAAATGATTAGTGCGAAGGAATTAATACAGCGTTTTGGCTTAGAGCCACATCCAGAAGGTGGTTTTTACAAGCGCACGCATATTGATGAACATGGTTCATTTTCTTCGATTTTATTTTTATTGATGAAAAATAATTTTTCTGCATTTCATCGTATTCAATCTGATGAGCAATGGAATTGGTATTATGGCGACGCAATAATCATTCACGAAATTGAAAAAAATGGCGATTATCATCAACATAAATTATCCAATCATTTGCAGCAAGCACATTTCCAACACATTGTTAGAAAAGGCAATTGGTTTGCGAGTGAATGTATTGGCGAATATGGATTTGCGCTTTGTGGCTGTACTGTTATTCCAGCTTTTTCATTTGAAAAATTTGAATTGGCAAAGTGCAATGAACTTGTAGCAAATTTTCCGCGACATCACGAAATAATTAAACGCTTAACTCGTAAATCATAAGCTTGCATGCAAGAAATAAAAGTACATCCACCTATATTAAATACGATTACACTTTGTTTGAAAGCAATTTTTGAAGCGCATCAAGTTGCCGATAAAGTAGTAGCTAATACACTACAAGAAAATAAAAATTTTGGAGCAAGAGACCGCAGCACTATTGCTGAAACAGTATATGATATTGTGCGTTGGAAATTAAAATACGAATATCAATTAGCACAATTAGGTGAGCAGTTTACTTATTACAAACATTTGGTGTTTGTGAGTTTTGTCAATCGGAATTACGCAATAAAAAACATCGAACTATTTGATATTACGAATAGTGAAGTATTGCGATTAAACGAAATCATTCAAAAAGCAATCGATGAAAAATATATTGAACAATCTTATCCAAAAACATTTTATGATTTTTGTTTAGACAGTATTGGTGCATCATGGCATCAAATTGCAAAAGCATTAAATGTTAAACCTAGCGTTTATATTCGCGTAAATTCATTAAAAACATCTGCTGCAAATTTGATTGAAATATTGTATAAAGAAGGCATCGAAATAGAAGCACTAGCAAAAAATTCATACTTAAAAATATTATCAAAAAACAATCTAAAAAACAGCCTTTACTATAAACAAGGCTTATTTGAATTTCAAGATATAGGCTCGCAGGAAATTGGCAATTTTTTATTCCATGCTATTGAAGACAAATCGAAAATAGACAATATTAGCATCTTAGATTTATGTGCTGGCGCTGGCGGAAAATCGTTGCATTTATCTGCATTATTAAATAATCGTGGAAAAATCTATGCGACAGATTACCATGCAGCTAGGCTAAAAAAATTACAATTACGCGCCACGCAAGCAGGCTGTAAAAATATTGAAATTATAGATTTCAAATCTGTAAAGAATTTAAAAAACATCGATTTCCTTTTGATTGATGCGCCCTGTAGTGGTAGTGGCACGTTTAAACGGCAAGCAGATTTGAAATATAAAATTAGCACTGAAAAAATAAATGAATACACACAAATACAAGAAAATTTGCTTGCTACATATATTTCTACATTGAAAAAGAATGGGAAAATTGTATATGCTACATGTAGTATTTTACCACAAGAAAATCAATTACAAATCCAAAATTTTTTAGCTAAAAACAAGACACAATGGCAAGAAAAGCAATCACAACAACTTCTACCAACAATGTATGATGGCGATGGTTTTTTTATGACTTTACTTGAGCGAAAAGATAAATAGAATATTAATTATACTTCATGGGTGCTACCATATAAAATTCTGGAATAACGACATGGAAACATTTGCCATCATGCAAGTTTTCCATCAAATAAGTACCATACATTTTACCAATTTCTGTTTTCAAATCGCAACCAGAAATGTATTCATATCGCTCGCCACTTTTTATAATTGGTTGTTCGCCTATCACGCCTTCGCCTTCTACTTCGCGGTGCTGGCCAAGTGCATCGACAATATACCAATGTCTGCGTAAAAGCTGAATCGTATTATTGTTATTATTTTCAATAGTAATACGATAGGCAAACATAAAATGCTGACTCATTGGATACGAATAATCTGACTGGTAGAATGTTTCTACACTGACTTTTATTTTATGTGTGATAGCCGTTACCATCTTATTGCTGTACATAAATATAACGAATATTTTGTACATTAAGTTTCCATATGATTTATAAAAATCAGATAATAATCAAAAAAACAAACTGGAATTATGTAAAAATTAAAAACCAAATTTCAAGAAATAGTGCACTACTTCTTCTAATTGTTTTTGTGCCATCGGCAAGTCATCATTAATGATTGTTAAATCGAAATTGGCAGATTCATTCATTTCGACAGATGCTTTTTCCAATCGTTTTGCTATCTTTTCTTCTGAGTCTGTGCCGCGCGTACGTAATCGATTTTCCAATATTTCCAAGCTTGGTGCTTGAATAAAAATAGAAAGTGGTTTAAACTTTAGATTCTTCATTACATTGATTGCACCAAATACATCAACCACTAATAATGGAAATTTATTAAGGCTGTTTATTCTATCTAATTCAGATTTCATAGTGCCATAATACATGCCATCATATACTTCTTGCCATTCGAGCAATGCATCTTCTTTTATTTTCTGTTCGAATTCTTCATTATTCATAAAGTGATAATCGACACCATCTTGCTCGCCTTTGCGAATGCTGCGCGATGTTGCTGATACGGAATAAGAAAGTTCGGGAAACTGTTGCAGCAAAAAGTCGCCTAAAGTATTTTTGCCTACACCTGAAGGACCTGAAAGTATAATGACTTTTTGCATGTGCAAAGATATACATTAGAAACGAGTAGTATATAGCGAAAATCGAGATTTTTCAATTTCTTTACTTCAAGCTATGCATACTATAATATATTCAGTACTTGTTCTTTTATTTTTTCTAATTCATCTTTCATCTGCACCACAATTTTCTGCATATTTGCATCGTTTGATTTTGAGCCAATGGTATTAATTTCCCTTCCAATTTCTTGCGCTACAAATCCAAGTTTTTTACCTTTTTCTTTGTTTTGTTCATTCAAAATTTCAAAAAAATAAAGAATATGTGCATCGAGACGCACTTTTTCTTCATTGATATCCATTTTTTCCATGTAGTAAATCAATTCTTCTTCAAACCTATTTTTATCGATAATATTTTCTTGCAAATTTGTCTTCAAATCTTGCAGTAATCTACTTCTCAACTTTTCCATGCGTTGTTGCTCAAAAGGTAAAAGTGCGATTTTATGTTGCTGAATAATATTAATTCGTTCTTGTAAATCTCTTTCTAGTTGAGCTCCTTCTTTTTGCCTAAATTGGTTTACTTCTTTCAAGGCATTATCCATTCCTATTAGCAATGCATCAACATCAGCGTCATTCAACTCTGTCAATTCTGTTTTGTTGATATCTTGAAAGCGCAATATCGCTGGAAGAATATCGCCAAGTGGAATATTTTTTTCGGTAGTGAATTGTTGTAATTGCTGATAATACGATTCTATCAAATTAAAATTTAGGTTAGTGTTTCCATTGGTGCTTTTGTCTTCTTGAAAAAAAATATCTACTTTGCCACGAATTAACTGGTCAGCAATTTGTTTGCGTATTTCTATCTCTTTACCACGCAATTCTGCAGCTACTTTAAAATTCAAATCGAGTGATTTGCTATTCAAAGATTTGATTTCTATTACGTATGATTTGGCACCCAATTTAAAGGTGGATTTTCCGTAACCTGTCATGGAATATAGCATAAAAAATAAAGTTGAAGGTTGTGATTTATTATAAAAAAATATTGAGCAAATCTTGTCAAAACTTGCGTAATTATTGATAATTCTTAAAAATCTTTACTTAATGAAAAATGCCACATTGGTTTTTTGTTGAATTGTAAACCATCGTAGCCAAAGCCTACATCTAAGCGCAAGAAATAGCCAAGTAAATTCGTTCGAAAGCCTCCACCAGTGCCAAATACAAATGGATTTCTATAATAATTTACCGTTACTACGACAGGATTATTATTAGGTTGAGGTGTAACCACTTCTGTGCTTTGTGAATTTTTTTGGTCGAATGGATTTGCAAAATTATAAGCAATTCCTGCATCAAAAAAACCAAACAGTTGAAAGTCTCTTAAAAAGGCTGATTTCAAAGGTTTTTTAGCAAAAAATGAAAACAATGGAATACGCAATTCAGAATTCCAAAGCAAGTAATTATTGCCATTTCTAATATTTTGTGGCAAGCCTCGCATATTCATTACAGGCGCTTGCAAGCCATAATTTTGGTCTGTAGCGATAGGAATATCATCAGCATATTTCGGATTTAACCATGTATCAACGCCACCTAAGAAATACAATATTTTTTTAGGACCAAAAGATGTGGCACCAGCAAAACGGTTTGCCCAAATAATATTGCGATACACTTTTTGATAATGACGAACATCAAATCCAATATTCGCAATGTGTGACTTCTTCTCGTTTGCATTATAAAAATATTCTGCAAATACTTTGTATCTAAAGCCATTATAAATATTAAATTGAATCTCTTTAGAATTATCATGCACAAATTCCAAACGACCAGAAACCCAATTTTCTTTAACATCTTTCAATGCCAAGCTTACTTGATCTGTCAGTGCAATATCTAAACTTTCGTTTCTGTAAGAAACCGACCAGCGCAAACTTTTTGTGATATCAAAAGGAAAACTAAAGGCAGATTCAAAAAAGTTTGTTCTAGTTTTTCCAGTGTAAATATAAGGCAAGGTATTTCCATTTACATCTTGCACATTGAAATTAATCTTATCAGAGCGACGATAATACAAAATGGTTTTATCGATACGTTTTTTCAGGTTGACATATTTCACATAGGTCTCAAAGCCTTTAAAATCGAATGGAATTCGAAATCCTCCAAAAATCTTATGGTCTTCCATTAAATCGCTTACGCCAAAATTAATCATACCACTTAAGCTCGGAAAATTATAACTGCCTAAATTTTGATTGAAGCTTTGATAGTTTTGTGTCATGATGCTATTATCTAATTGCGTCACCACATAGTCTGAAGTAAAGCGTGCTCTGTAAGGCAA
>JADKZZ010000072.1 GCA_020848475.1 Chitinophagales bacterium
ATTATTTTACCAATAATATAGAATTTAATTTCATACCATGTAGAAACTGGAATATTATACTGTTGCATAATTTTCAATACTTCGGCACGATGATTCCATTCGTCGATTTCAATCTGCTTTATCGCAATTTTTTCTTGAATATTTTTTACTGAACCTGCATGACCTTGATAGGCAAATGATGCTGCACGCTCCGCAGAATAAGCCTGCTGTAATATCTTGACTAATTGCGGGTGATTGATGGTTTGCATTGATTCTCCAATAATATTTTACGAATGTATCGCTCTATTTGCTGTTGCCGCTAATGCTGCTTCTTTCAATGCTTCGGTATAAGTTGGATGTGCATGTGAAATTCTACTGATGTCTTCTGCGCTTGCGCGGAATTCCATGGCCACCACAGCTTCTGCAATCATATCGGCAGCGCGAGCGCCAATAATATGTACGCCTAGAATCTCATCGGTATTGGCATCTGCTAATACTTTTACCATACCATCGATATCCATGCTTGCACGCGCTCTGCCTAAGGCACGCATCGGAAATGAGCCAACTTTGTAGGCAATGCCTTTTTCTTTTAATTGGTTTTCTGATTGACCAACGGCTGCTACCTCAGGCCAAGTATAAACTACACCAGGAATCAGATTGTAATTGATATGTGGTTTTTGCCCAGCAATCGTTTCTGCTACAAAAACGCCTTCTTCTTCTGCTTTATGCGCCAACATCGCGCCTTGTATGACATCGCCAATCGCATAGACGTTTGGAACGACAGTTTGTAAATGTGCATCAACAGGAATTTGTTTCCTTTCGTTCAAGGTGATGCCAATATTTTCCAAACCTAAATTATCGGTGTATGGTCTTCTGCCGATAGCTACTAAACAATAATCGGCATCAATTTTTATTTCTTGTTCTTTCTTGTCTAATGCTGTTACTGTTACTGAATCGCCATTGTTTACCGCACCAGTTACCTTATGTGATAGATAAAATTTAATGCCTAATTTTTTCAAACTGCGTTGCAATTCTTTTCCCATATCATCATCCATAGTTGGAATGATTTTATCCATAAACTCAACAACAGAAACTTGTGTTCCTAAACGCTGATAGACAGAACCTAATTCCAAGCCAATTACACCACCGCCAATAATGACCATAGATTTTGGCAGCTCTTTTAATGACAATGCTTCTGTTGATGTAATAATTCTTGTTTTGTCTATTGGTAAAAATGGCAAGGTAGATGGTTTTGAACCTGTAGCTATTATAGTTTTTGCAGATTCAATTTGTTCTTCGCTGCCATCTTCTTTTTTTATGGAAATAGTAGTTGCATTTACAAACGAACCATGCCCATGATAGACCGTGATTTTATTTTTTTTCATTAAAAAATCAATGCCTCCACAAGTGGTTTCTACTACTTTAGATTTACGTGCAATAAATTGTTCAAAGTTTACAGTTGGTGTTTCTTGTAGTTCAATGCCATGTTCTTTAAACGTATGCAAAGCATTGTGATAATGTTCTGAAGAATCTAACAAAGCTTTAGATGGAATGCAACCTACATTTAAGCAAGTGCCACCGAGCGTACTGTATCTTTCGATGAGTGCAGTATTAAAACCTAATTGTGCGCAACGAATGGCTGCCACGTAGCCACCAGGACCGCTTCCTATAATGGTGATGTCGTGTTTGTTCATGATTTAAAAGTATTTAGATGTTAGTACCTAGATTTTGATTTTGATTTAATTAAAGCAAATAACATTTTTTGAAATTCTATTAAGTCGTTTGATATTTTTTTTAAATTGTTCTTATAATATAATTTTGATTTATACTAATGATACATTGTGTATCTAATTCTTATGAAGAACTGTTAGCGATTCCAAAGAAACGGATAAAATCTTTAGACGAACTTTTCCATGCGCCTTTAGCAATATTTGAAGACATGGAAATACACGCTGTTCTCATTTGTGATACTAAACCAAATTTTTCTTCGTTAGAAAAGAGTTTAGTTATTTCATAAATATTATCAGCGATTGCAATTGATTTTTGCCAAGCTCTTAAATCTTTATACTGATGCATGTCTAAGTACTAACTACTAATTACCAACTACTTTTTATATTTCCAGCAATGCTTTTACAGGGTCGCTACAGAACAACATTTTTTCAGGATTTTCCAATAAATCTTTTACCATTACTAAAAATCCTACGCTTTCTTTACCATCTACAATTCTATGGTCGTAAGATAAAGCCAAATACATCATTGGTCGTATTTCTACTTTACCATTGATGGCCATTGGTCTATCTTGAATTTTATGCATACCCAATATAGCACTTTGTGGCGCATTGATAATTGGTGTTGACATTAATGAGCCAAACACGCCACCATTAGTGATGGTGAATGTACCGCCGTCCATATCTTGCAGGCTCAAAGCTCCATCTCGTCCTAATAATGCTAAGCGTTTAATTTCTTTCTCAACGCCTGCAAACGAAAGGCTTTCTGCATTTCTGATAACTGGCACAACTAAGCCTTTTGGTGTAGAAACCGCAATAGAAATATCGCAGAAATCGTGGTAAATAATATTTTCATCGTCAATGTATGCATTAATTGCTGGATATTTTTGCAATGCAATCGCGCATGCTTTCGTGAAGAATGACATAAAGCCTAAGCCGATTCCTTTTTTCTCTTCAAAGTCTTTTTTGTATTGAGCACGAATTTCGTGAATGCGGGTCATATCTACTTCATTAAACGTCGTTAGCATGGCCGTTTCATTTTTTACGGCTACCAAACGACGTGAAATAGTTTTGCGCATACGCGTCATTTTTTCTACTCTTTCACTTCGTGAAAAATTATTTGTTATAGGTTGTTGGATATTTGTTTTTTTCTCTGTTTCATTTTCTTCACTCTTCACTAATAACGTTTCACTTTTTTGCGCTTTTTCTGCATCTTCTTTAGTTATTCTTCCATCTATGCCAGTGCCTTTTACTTCCGTAGTTTCAATACCTTTTTCATCTAATATTTTTTTCGCAGCTGGTGATGGTGTGCCTGTTGCGTAATTAGATTTCAGATTTGAGGTTTCAGATTTCAGATTTTCATCTTCTTTTTCTTCCGCTTTAATTTCCTCTGTTTTTACTTCTGATTGTTGACTATTGACTATTGATTTTTCTGGCGCAGCAGCATCTGTATCAATGTAGGCAACTAGGCCACCAATTTTCACATCATCTCCTTCTTTGGCTACGCGAGTAATGATGCCTGTTGCTTCCGATGGCATTTCAAAGGTTGCTTTATCGGATTCAAACTCTGCTAATGCTTGATCGAGTTTCACATAATCGCCGTCTTCTACTAACCAGGAAGATAAGGTTACTTCCGTTACAGATTCTCCAATGCTTGGTACTTTTATTTCTATTTTGCTCATTGTTCAATTATATTTTCAAAATTTATAAACTCATAAAATGGGTTATCTAAAGCTAATTCTACAAATATTTCTTTATCAATACAATTTGACAGAATTGATTCTTTTAAATAATTCTCTAATTCTAATTTCAGTTTTGGCAAGTCATTTTTTATGGTATTAAACAAGATAATATAGTCAACTCCTTCGTAATTGTGAACTATAAAATTTTTTAATCCTTTAATTTGTTTCCAATTAATTTTACTATGTTCCTTCTTAAAATTTTCAGATAGTTTATTAGCATGTTCGCCGATATTTGCAAGTAGTGTTAGTGATGCCAAATAGTTTAATTGATTATTATGTTCGAAAAAAATATCAGCAGTATTGAATTTGTTTGTAAAATGAACTGTTTTTCCTACACATTGCAGAATACTTAAAACAATAATATAATCTTCTCTAATTGGCATAAATGTATTTCATGTCTTTTTTTGCATAAAACATAATAAGCTTATTTTCTTTAGCTTTCAAAACTAAATCAATTTGCAAGTTATAATCGTTTTCTAATAACACTTTTAATTCAGCAGCTTTTCCTAGTTCTATGTCATCTTCTACATATAAATCGATATCATTGAATTTTTCACCGCGCGCAAACGAGCCAAACACGCCAATTTTAGTTAAACCATATTTGTTGAACAAATCGTGTTCATTAAAATAATTCTGTATGTCTTGTATCGTTTTCGGTTGCATGATGCTTATATACAGTTGGTTTTACAAAGTTATTGTTTAACTACAATAAGCGTGAATTTATTTTCCAAGATATATATTATCCAAACGCCAATTCTACCAATGCTTTTTGTTCTTTCTCGTGCAGTTTGCTAAAACCAGTTGCTGGAGATGCAGCCTGTGGTCGTGCGATACACTGTAAATATTTTGCTTTGTTGTAATTCAATAATAAAAATGAATACGCACCCATATTAATCGGTTCTTCCTGCACCCAATGATAAGTTGCTTTGCTGTATTTTTTAATAATGGCATCTAATTGTTTATCAGCTACTGGATACAATTGTTCTACACGTACAATCGCAACATCGGTTCTATTATCTGCTTCTTTCTTTGCTAATAAATCGTAATAAATTTTTCCAGTACAGAATAATACTTTTTTTACACTCACATCGTCAAGCGTATTTTCATCATCAATCACTTCTTGGAATTTTCCTTCATAGATTTTCGAAATTGGATCTACACATTTTGGATGACGCAACAGTGACTTTGGCGACATATTAATCATTGGTTTTCTGAATGACCAAGTTAACTGTCTTCTAATAGCATGGAAGAAATTAGCTGGAGAGGTGATGTTGGTCACAATCATGTTATTTTCGCCACACAATTGTAAAAATCTTTCTAAGCGTGCAGAACTATGTTCTGGACCAGCACCTTCGTAACCGTGTGGCAATAATAAAACCAAGCCACTTTGTCTGTTCCATTTTGTTTCGCAAGAAGCAATAAATTGGTCGATGATAATTTGAGCGCCATTATCGAAATCGCCAAACTGTGCTTCCCAAATGGTCAATGGTGCCGGCGATGGTAAGGAATATCCAAATTCAAAACCAAGTATGCCATACTCAGATAAGTGAGAATTATAAATATGGAAAGTACCTTGCTTACCCTCTTCTTCAATAAAATTTAATCGATTGTATTCTTGACCCGTTACTTCGTCATATACACAAGCATGACGATGTGAGAACGTGCCTCGTTTCACATCTTCGCCACTCAAACGCACATCTTTGCCATCTAATAAAATGGAACCATAAGCTAACAATTCGCCAGCTGCCCAGTCAACACTATTATTTTCACGCATCAACACACGACGTTGATCTAGATATTGTTGTATTTTTTTCAATGGCTTAAAACCTTCAGGAGTTTTAGCCAATGCTTTTACAATTTTTACAAGATTATCTTTTGAAATTTTTGTTTCTGGAGATTGTTCAAAATCTGCATTCGTTGACCTTCGCAATGCTTTCCATGCTAATTCTGTGGATTGTGGTTTATATTTTTTTTCTTGTTGTTTGTAATCATTTAATCGCGCTTGCAGTTCTTGCCAAAACTCTTCTTCCATTTTTTTAGCAAACTCTGCTTCCGCCACGCCCCAATCGTATAGTTTCTTTTGGTATAAATCACGAACACCTACATGGTCTTTAATTATTTTATACATCTGAGGCTGTGTGTATGATGGATCATCGCCTTCATTGTGTCCCCATTTTCTGTAACACACCATATCCACAAACACATCTTTATTAAAGCGTTGACGATATTCTGCGGCGAGCTCTGCGACGTACGTTACGCATTCAACATCATCACCGTTTACATGAAATACAGGTGCTTGAATGGTAGATGCAATAGAGGTACAATAATTAGAAGTACGCGCATCGTCAAAATCTGTTGTAAAACCAATTTGGTTATTGATAACAAAATGAATGGTGCCGCCAACTGTATAGCCTTTTAGCGATTGCATTTGCAATACTTCATACACAATACCTTGTCCTGCAACCGCAGAATCGCCATGTATAGTAATCGGTAAAATTTTATCGTAATCCGACTCATAAATTGCATCTGCTTTAGCACGACAATAACCTTGCACTACTGGATTTACAGCTTCTAAATGCGATGGATTAGGTAGTAAATTAATATACACTTCTTTTCCATCCATTGTGTCATATTGCGATGAATAGCCTAAGTGATATTTCACGTCGCCGGTGCCACTAGAAAAATCATTAGGTGCAACACCTTCGAACTCTGAAAATACTTGTTCGTATGTTTTACCAACGATATTTGTCAACACATTCAAACGGCCGCGATGTGCCATGCCTATAACTATTTCTTCTACTCCATGATTTGCAGCGATGTTAATCATAGCGTCTAATGCAGGAATAGTGGACTCGCCGCCTTCCAAAGAAAATCGTTTTTGACCAATATATTTTGTTCCTAAAAATCGTTCTAAAACCTCACCATCATTCAGTTTAGATAGAATTCTTTTTTTCTTTTCAATTGGATGTTCATAAGCAATATAACCATGTTCGATTTGCTCACGCATCCAAGCCCGTTCATCTCTATCTAAAATATAATTGTATTCCCATCCTATGGTGCGGCAATATATTTTTTGTAATCGCTCAATAATGGTACGCAATGTAGCTCTTCCGATGCCTATTTCTTTACCAGCATAAAACTCAACATCTAAATCAGATTCTTCTAAACCAAAAAAGTGCAAATCTAAGTCGGCATGTCTGTCTTTTCTAGGTCGCAACGGATTCGTTACAGCTACTAAATGCCCTTTATTTCGATATCCTGAAATCAGTTTTAGTACTTTAAATTCTTTTGGAGACACAGCATTGGCATTTGTGGCTTGTGTGTCAGCATTAGCATTTTCGCTGGTTAGAGCGCCATTTTCACCATATTTATAAGCTAAATCAAAACCAGCAAAGAATTTTTTCCATTCAGCATCAACGGAATTTTGGTCTTTTAAGTAGTCTTTATAGAGAGCATCGATATAACTTGGATGTGCATTCGACAAGATGGATAAATCTTCCATATTATGTATATATTATATTCAGACGACAAATATCGTGCTTTTTAGCTTATAATCACATTAAAAAAGCTTATTTTATGATAGATTAAATCAATAAAAAGAATAAAAAAGTACACAATTAACCTAAAATTCATTTTTTTAATCTAAATGATTGATTATCTTTGCACACTCAAATTTATAGAAATGGCACATCATAAGTCAGCAAAGAAAAGAATCAGACAGACGGTAAAACGCAGATTGGAAAACCGTTATCATGGTAAAACCACGAGAAATGCATTGCGCAAATACTTAGGTTTATCAGATAAAAACGAAGCGGAAAAATCTATGTCTGCAGTAGTTGCAATGGTAGATAAATTGGCTAAAAGAAACCAAATCCACAAAAACAAAGCTAGTCATTTAAAGTCTGCTGTAATGAGACATTTAAATGCGTTAAAAAAATAATTCCATTTTTTTTATGGAAAATAAGTAATTGGTGTATCTCAATGGTACACCAATTTTTATTTTATGTATACACCAGCAAAGCTCAGTATAAAATCGTGGGCAGAAGAAGATAGACCTCGCGAAAAACTTCTATTAAAAGGAAAACACAGCTTATCCGATGCTGAATTACTCGCCATTATTATCGGCGCAGGAAATACAGAAAATAGCGCAGTAGAGCTATCCAGACAAATCCTCGCTGCTGTACACAATGATTTATTTGAATTAGGTAGAAAACCACTCGATTTTTTAATGCAGTTTAAAGGCATTGGTGAGGCTAAAGCCATATCTATTGCTGCTGCCTTAGAACTTGGCAGAAGACGAACGATTGCAGAAAGTAAACCACAAGACGGCATTATTTCCTGCAAGGCAGCATTCGAAATTATTTCACCAATTTTATCTGACTTGCCTTATGAAGAATTTTGGATTATTTGCTTAAAAAGAAATAATCGTTTTATTTCGAAACATAAAATTAGCACTGGTGGTGTTTCAGGTACAGTGGTTGACATGAAAATCGTTTTTAATATTGCCATAAAAGAATTAGCGAGTGGTATTATTCTATGTCATAATCATCCTTCAGGCAATTTGAATCCGAGCGAACAAGATATCAGATTAACAAAACAAGCCGTAGAAGCAGGGAAATTATTTGACATCACAATTGTCGATCATATCATTATTGCGCATAACAATTTTTACAGTTTTACAGAAAACAATAATATGTATTTTTGATTATTTATCACGTTGAATTCAAGTCAGCTGAATTCAAATCATAAGTGCGACAACTAATATTTAATACAATGGCAACTGACTGTCTATTTCTTTTGCGTATGCAATAATGCCACCGCTAAGATTATGCACGTTATGATATCCATTTTCTAATAAAAGCTGCACAGCTTTTTCACTGCGCATACCAGTTTTGCAATGCACTATTACTTTTTTCTCTTTGGAAATTAAATCCATTGATTGTTTTAACTGATGCAAGGGAATACAAATTCCACCTAAATTAACAAGATTATATTCATGTTGCTCGCGCACATCTATTAGTTGAATATCTTCCTTGGTATCGAACATTTCCTTTAATTGCTGCACACTAATTTCATTTGTAATACTTGATGTTGCTCCGCAAAATAAATCAACATCAGTAAGTGTTTTTATTGTTGGATTGTCGCCAGTTAAAGGATTGTTTTTATCTTTTGAAATAGTAAATATTTTACTGGAAAAATGCAATGCATCAAATATAAATAGGCGACCGCTTAAAGGTGTGCCTATGCCAGAAATAACTTTTATTACTTCATTGGCTTGCATACTTCCAATAATTCCTGGCAATACGCCAAGCACGCCTGCTTCTGCACAATTTGGTATTGTGTTCGGTGCTGGTGGCACAGGAAAAATGTCTCTATAATTTGGACCATTGTTATAATTAAACACAGATACTTGTCCTTCAAATTGTAAGATGGAGGCATACACATTTGGAATATCACTAAATACACAAGCATCGTTGACTAAATATCGTGTTGCAAAATTATCGGTTCCATCAGCAACGATATCAAAAGATGAAAATATCTCTAGTGCGTTTTTTGCACTTAATTGTTGCTGATAAGTAATTATGTGTATATACGGATTTATTGCTAATAATTTTTTTTTCGCCACATCTACTTTTGGCTTTCCAATGTCATCGATGGTGTATAATATTTGTCGCTGCAAGTTACTTTCCTCCACTGTATCAAAATCTATAATTCCAATAGTACCAACGCCTGCAGCTGCTAAATACAATAACAATGGGCATCCCAAACCACCAGCACCAACTACTAGCACTTTAGCTTGTTTTAATCTTAGTTGGCCTTCCATACCAAATTCTTCGATAAGTAGATGCCTCGAGTAGCGTGCTATTTCTTCTGGTGACAATTGAATTTCTTGCATTTTTTATGCATTACATTTACAATACAAACATAGTTATTAAAGATTAATTACATCTAAAAAAATGAATTCAGCATTAAACAAAAAACACTCACATAAAGTGAGTGTTTAGTATATAAAAGTATTTTTTTAATCTACTTCAGAAGAAACATAAAAACCTTTTTCAGATGTTGCGCTAATATTTCCATCTGATGCTGTTAGTTTTACTCTGTACCAACCATCAGTTTCATAGGTATGTTTTGGATGTAATGAGTTAGACTTTGGCGTGCCATCACCAAAATCCCATTCATAGGAAACTGCACCTATTGAGGTGTTATTAAAAGTCAACTCATTATCAGTATAAGGCTCAATAGGCAAGTCAAAATTAGCTACTAAGTTAACAGAAGGATCAAAGCAATTTTTTTTGCAAGAAGTGGCGAATATTGCTAAAGCAATAAATAGTATTCCAAATATTTTTTTCATAGGATTAATTTTTAAATTGGGAATTCAATTTTCATAACAGATGTTGCGGTGGATTTTCCATTTGTAGATTTCAATTTTACTTCTGCATCTCCACTAACTCCTATAACACGCGTAGGGTTTGTTTCTGTGGAGGTTTGGCCATTGCCAAAATCCCATAGATAAGAAGTAGCACTTGTTGAAGTATTGGTAAACTCAATAGTTGCGCCTCCTTCGACATAACCAGTGATTTCATACGTAAAGGAAGAAGTGACGCCCGCAGGCTCCACACATTTCTTTTTACACGAAGTGCTAATCATTACTACAGCAAGTAATGAAATAGCCATAAGATACTTGACTTTTTTCATAATTTTATTTTTGGTTAATAAAAATAAATATAGTATAATTTTTTTTTAAAAGCAACACCAAAAAAATATTATTAATAAAACGAAGAGAGATAAAAAGTATGTATGGTACTTCAATTAAACAATTGCATGCATGAGTAGCTTCATTTCTTGTTGCATACGAATGGCTTCTACTCTTGCTCTCTCAGCAAAATCTTTTCCATTAGAAGCATAAATGATGCTGCGTGTTGCATTCACCAAAAGGCCGCAGTCTTTATTCATGCCAAATTGAGAAAGTGCTTGCAAATCGCCACCTTGTGCGCCAACGCCTGGTACTAGAAAAAAATGATCAGGACAAAACGTGCGAATGTCTTTAAAATATGATGCTTTTGTTGCGCCAATGACAAACATCATATTATCTGCTGTGCCATATTGCATACACTTTTCCATTACATTTTGGTATAATGGTTTTTTATTGCTTTTTAGAAATTGAAAATCTTGAGCGCCTTTATTTGATGTTAATCCTAGAACAATTACCCATTTATTTTTTATCTCTAAAAATGGCTTTATGGAATCTTCGCCCATGTACGGAGCAATCGTAATAGCGTCAAATGGCATATTTTCCAAAAATGCTTTTGCGTACATATTCGATGTATTACCGATATCGCCTCGCTTGGCATCTGCTATTTTAAAAATGTGATTAGGTATATGCTGTACTGTTTTTTCCAATGTTTCCCAGCCTTTTGCGCCATACATTTCATAAAAAGCAATATTAGGTTTATATGCCACACATACATCGTGCGTAGCTTCGATGATTTGCTTATTAAACTCTAAAATCGGATTTTTATATTTTAATAAATGCGGTGGAATCTTTGTAATATCTGTATCTAAACCAACGCACAAGTATGATTTTTTTTTCTTGATTTGTTGAATAAGTTGCTTACGGGTCATGTATAATGATAGTACTATTTTTTTATAAAAATCTACACTGCAATTACGGCAACAATTTCTGGAACAAAGTTTTTTACGGTTGCTTCTACGCCTGCTTTCATTGTAGAAGCGCTCATTTTACAGGATTCGCATGCGCCTACTAATTTTACTTTTGCAATAAAATCATTTGTCACTTCTATCAATTCGATATTGCCACCATCAGATTGTAGAAATGGTCGAATGTTATTTAAAGCCATTTCTACTTTGGTGTGTAAATCTTGATTATGTATTTGCTCTGTCATTGCTATAAAGTTACGACATTACTTCTGCATTTGCATTTTGCACAGCTATTTGTCTTGCTACTGTTTGTGCCAGTTGTTCAAATGCTGCTGCGGCAATTGTTGCAGTTTGTAATGCGATTGGTTTTCCTAAATCACCACCTTCGCGAATATCTTGTTCGATGGGCAATTCGCCTAAGAATGGTACTTCAAATTGTTGTGCCAACAAGCGACCACCTCCTTTGCCGAATATATAATACTTCTTATCTGGCAGTTCTAATGGCGTAAAGAAAGACATATTTTCTACCACGCCTAATACGGGCACGTGAATAGACTCCAGCTGATAGAAGGCAATTGCTTTACGAGCATCAGCCATGGCTACTTCTTGTGGTGTGGTCACCACTACTGCGCCTGTAACTGGCACTAATTGTGCTAAAGTCAAGTGAATATCACCAGTACCAGGTGGCAAATCCAAGATTAAATAATCTAATTCTTCCCAAAGCACGTCTGTAATTATTTGTCGCAATGCAGATGTTGCCATTGGTCCGCGCCACGCTACTGGTTGCTTATCTTGAATTAAAAAACCAATAGACATAACTTGCATTCCTAAATAGTCGACAGGTACAATCTTGTTTTTGTCATCTACTTTTTGAATAGAAGGTCGTGCATTTTGCAAACCTAACATTGTTGGAATTGATGGTCCATAAATATCGGCATCGATTAAGCCTACTTTTGCGCCAGTGCGCAATAGTGCTAATGCCAAATTTACGGACACAGTAGATTTGCCTACACCACCTTTACCTGATGCTACCGTTATGATATTTTTTACAGAAGGTAAGATATCCGATTTTACATCGCGCAATGTCGTTACTCTGGAGCTGAAGTCGATTTCTACTTTCACATCGTTAGATACAAGCTGTGCAATCGCATTTCTGCAATCATTTTCCATTTGTTCTTTGAGTGGACAAGCTGGCGTAGTCAATTCTATTGTGAATTTGATTAAGTCATCTGTAAATGATAAATCTTTTATCATTTTCAGAGAAACCAAGTCTTTTTTGAAGTCTGGATCTTCTACTTGCGATAAGGCATGTATGATTTGTTGTTCAGTGAATTTCATCTAAAAAAAATTAATACAAAAATACAAAGAATAGCAGTATTTAAGAAGTTGTATTTATGTAAAGATTAGATAAAGCCTAAGGTCAAATCATTACAATCGAGGATTTTTTAGGTATTTCTCTGTTGTGTTTATAAAAAAAAAAGCTAAATAGATTTGTGGTCGTTTTCTATTTTTGATATAAATTTATCGATGATGGCTACTGTTTGTTGTGGATTTACCATGTGATATAAATGCTCTCTAAACAAATCTTTGTCAGCATAGTTTGTAACATCAACAATTTCGACATCATATTCATTTTCATAAATACGAGGAACAAACTTTGCGACGCCATCTCTTTCGCTTTTTAATATCAATATTGGAATGTTATGAATTTTGGAATTAACCAAGCTCGTTTGTTTGTCAAACTGAATAGATTCCTTTAATGCAGAATACACTTGAATACCAAATACTTTTGCCGGCACTTTATTCAAAGCTTTTTCAATAGGAATTCGATTGAGATGTGGCAAAGAATCCATATTCGACATCAAAAATACTATTCTGCTTTTAATCAAATCCCAAGTTGCATTAGTGTTTGATTCCTCTTTGCCTACTAGTGTTTTGGCTAAGTTGATGCCACGCTTGCGCACTCCTGATTTTGAGTCTAATGGCGCCACTCTTCTAAATGATAATACTAATGATTTCTCAATAGGATTTTCTGTAAATGACATCGAAGGTATGATGACATTATCTAAAAAACCAAGCAAGGCATGTTTGGCTTCTTCACCAAAAAATGGATTAGCACCGATTCTGCCTCTCAAATATTTTTTTACATTTTTATAATCATTTGGATTTTTATCCATCATCAAGAAATAGATATTACCCATAGAATGATCAAAGAGATAAACAGGATGACCATTTGCACCAAAAAATCCAATTACGGCATCAATATTTTGTGCTACGTGTTTTGAATAATCATCTAAAGGCAAATCTGTCGGAATAGTGCCATAGTGCATCGCTGCAGCAATATATTTTGTAGTAGGAATCGTCGTTAATAAACCATCATAAGAATTTAAGCCTAAAAAACCATGCACCATAACGATGACTGGCAATTTTACTTTCGTATTCTCTTTATAAGGATAAGTTACATCTACACGTATCTTACTAACACCATAAGGTGTTTCGCGTTTTATTTCAATTTGTGGCCACGTCAAAGCTGTATCATCAATAAATACAACAACACGTTCTTCAACATTTTCGATGTAACGAATAAAGCTCGGGCTTTCGTGCTCTTTTCCCGTAGTGCTATACAACCAAGCCAAAGGACGTCTCTTATCTGCTTTAGTGGCAAGAAATGCAATGCGTTTTGCGTGCAATAAAAACTGTGGTGTAACCGTTATCTTTTTTTCGCCTGAAATATTGACGACATCTATTATCTTATCCGATTGAAAAGCAGAAGAATTTCGCTCTATAGCGCCAATGCTACCTTTAGGATTCGATGCCATAAACACATAATCAAATCCTGTTTTATTATTCGCCTGTAAAAATTCCTCCAAATTATCATTCAGCGTTGTAGCATAAGCATCAATATCTTGCATATTATCAAAATCTGCTAAAATTTGATTAGGCGTAATGAAATTCTTTTGAAGTAATTTCTCTAAAAAAACAGTAGCAGTAAATACATTCTCTAAATTTTCTTGACTCTTTAATGGAGAGTTTAAAAAAGTATAAAATACATTTTCTGGTTTTTTTATTTTTTGATAGAAATGTACTATTTGTTGATAGGCACCTGCAGGCGATTGGCCATGAGATAAGCACACTAAAAACTTTTGTTTTTTTAGTGTAATTTGATTCGCTGCATTAATAAAATCTTTGCTTACTGCCTTGTCAAAGTCTATTTGCGTTTTGAAATATCTGGTGTCTGGCGCTGCATAATTTGCCTGATGCTCTTGTTTCATATTTTTCTGAAAGGTCTAAAAATAGAAAAATAAAGTGATTATGCATTCGAATTATTATTGATACACATCAATTTTTAAAAATTTGATTACATACTAATGATTATACCTTTTCATTAAAGACAAAAAAATACAAAGTATTTACTTGCTTTATTTCATAAATGTAAGATTTAATATAAAAAAGTGAAAAAATAATGCGATTTGTTTTGACAAATTGATACAAATAAGATAAATTTAAATTCAACAACCGCTAACTATGAAAAAATGGATACTTCGTATCGTGGCTATTCTGCTTGTACTGATAATAAGTGGAATAGCCTATTTAAAATTTGCACTACCGAATGTTAAAGCACCTGAAAATTTAAAGATTACGGCAACACCGGAAATGATTAAGCGTGGTGAATATTTAGCTAATTATGTTACTATGTGTGTTGATTGTCATTCGACAAGAGATTGGTCTAAATTTTCTGGACCACTCATCGACGGCACCATCGGAAAAGGTGGAGAGGCATTCATGCGTGAGTATGGTTTTCCTGGCAATTTTTATTCTAAAAACCTAACACCTTTTAATTTAAAAAACTGGACTGATGGTGAGTTATTGCGTGCCATCAGCTGTGGTGTTGACAAAGATGGCAATGCATTTTTTCCGGTAATGCCTTATCCAAATTATAGTAAAATGGACAAGGACGATATCATCGCAATTATTGCTTATTTGCGCACTTTGCCTTCGATAGAAAACACAACTAAAGAATCGAAAGCAGATTTTCCTGTGAATTTAATTTTAAATACAATGCCAAAAGATGCTCCATTTTCGGAGCGTCCTTCGAAAGATAACTTTGTACGTTACGGCGAATACATGACTAATGCTGCTTCTTGTATTGAATGTCATACGAATGCTGTACGAGGTGAAAAAATAAAAGGAATGGAATTTGGTGGTGGTAGAGAATTTACTTTTCCTGGCAATAAAAAAATTGTATCATCGAATATTACGCCCGACAAAGAAACAGGCATTGGCTATTGGACGGAAGATATGTTTGTCGCTAAATTCAAATTGTATGCAGACAAATCAAAATTGCAAGACTACAAGTCGCCAAAAGATTTTCAAACTATAATGCCCTGGTCACAATATGCAGGCATGGATACTGTTGATTTAAAAGCAATTTATGCCTATTTACAAAGCATAAAACCAATAAAAAACAAAGTCATTTCGAATCCAGAAAATTAAACCATTGGAATTTTTTCCAAAATATTTTTTGCTACAATAAAAAACTGCAAATACAAGGACATGTCATTTTTTGGTATTTGCTTTACCACATTTAGCTTTTCCTTCAGCGGATCGACTTGTGCGCCGTGTTTCCAAAAGCGATAACAAACATGTGGACCAGTTGCCAAGCCTGTGCTACCTACATAACCAATGACTTGGCCTTGCTGTACGCGCACGCCATTGCGGATGCCACGTGCAAATCTACTCATGTGTAAATACTGAGTTTCATACACTTTATCATGTCTTATTTTTACGTAGTTGCCATTGTTTTGCGTAAACTGCGCAGCAATGACAATACCACTTGCTGTGGCAATAATCGGTGTGCCTTGTGGTGCCGCAAAGTCGGTTCCCAAATGCGCTTTTTCTACTTGTAAAACAGGATGAAATCGATGCAAATTGAATCGCGAAACAATGCTACCACCTTTCTGCAATGGTGATTTTATGAAGGCCGTTTTAAGGTATTTTCCATTTTCGTCTGTGTACTGATAACTGCTATCATCATCTATAAAATAATCAACGGCATAATATTGTTTCTTTTTAGTTTTGCAACAAATAGCTTGCACATGACCATAATCTAAAAAACGGCCGTTAATACTCAATTGGTCATACACAAATTGCAGTGTGTCGCCTTTGCGTAGATTAGCGACATTAAATTTGCCATTATATGCTTTGCTTAATTTCTCAATTATTTTTGGGTCGATATGATGCTCTTTAAATGTTTTTGCTACTGATTTTTGAATAACTGCTGCAAATTTTATCGCTGTCGTGTCTATTTTCTTTTCATACACAGCAACCTGCAATGGATGATAAAGAATTGGAATTATTTTTTTTGTTTTTTTCTTTTTTTTCTTCGATAACACGACAATATCTTCTTGCACTTTATTAAACGGTACAAAGCTTGTATCTGTACAGTTGGTGATGATATACTCAAAATCAGAAATCTTAAAAATTAGATACTGTAACAACGACGAACTGTCTGTTTCTTTGGTGATGGTGAAGTACTTTTGTCGGCTGGTGATATGTGTAAAATCAGTATAATCTTTTGTATCTTGGATAAATTGAGCATATTGATATTTATCCAATTTTAGTGTGCGAAATAATTTCTGCAAATTATCTCTTCTGTTTAATTCTTTTTCTTTTACACATAAACTATCTACATCAATTCCTAGAAATTCAATCGCAACTGGGTCGATACATTCTTGTGGAATGGTGTCTTTCTGTAGCTCAGAAGTATTGGCTGCTTGTTTTTTATTTGACGTAGAACAAGCTATCATCAAGACAGAAATTAAAATAAAATAGGATAGCTTTTTCATGTTGGGTTTGCAATAATATATTTCGCTGAAATCAAAGATTTCATTAGATAATTAACTAAAAAAATTGTTATATACGGCGTTTAATAAAACACTAAGATACTAAATAAATGGCAAAAAAGAAAAACAGTCTATATTACGAAGTAAGGTAAAATATCACAGTAATAGCCAACAACAACCTAATAAATTCTAAATAAGCGGGCCATACTTTATATTCAAACAAAGTACCGATAGATATTGTAGAAAGAATTATTAATGTGATGCCTGCTAACTGCTGATAAATATCAAACTTGGCAATGCCAAATAAGAAATAGGAAACAAATGCCAACAAAGTTAAAAACTGAATACAAATATAAATATGTTGATTAGGTCGTGCATCTGCATCATATAACTTTCTGTTTTTATCGATTTCTTTTGGCACGATTGCACCACCTAAATAGTCAGGTCGCCAGCCAGGTGGTTTTAACAACACAAAAAAGAAATCTTTTATATTTTTCACCTTAACTAATTGCTGTAATATCCAGCCATAATAATCAAAATTAGCCACTGCAATATTCCAGCTTTTTAATTGCGAAGTTATTCCATAATGCACTTCCTCTTCTTCCTTTTGAAAGGTGCCAAATATTCTATCAAAAATTATAAATGTGCCTCCGTGATTTTTATCAATATATTTTGGGTTAATGCCATGATGGACACGATGATGTGAAGGCGTATTAAACACAAATTCAAACCACGTTGGAAGCTTGCCGATTAAGCGCGTATGTATCCAAAATTGATATAGTGTTTGTATTTGAGAAATTACGATAAATGAAAGTGGATCGAAGCCGAAAAATGCCAATGGCAAATAAAACCAGAAAGAGCCAAATACTTGCGTAGCTGATTGTCGCAAAGCTACCGACAAATTGTATTCTTCGCTTTGATGATGTACGACATGCGTGCCCCAAAGTACGCTGATTTCGTGCGATAGGCGATGAAACCAATAGTAGAAAAAATCAACTCCAATTAGCAATAAAATCCAAGTGTACCACGTGTTCGGAATGCTTGCAATACGATAATTTTCATAAATCCAAATATAGACACCAATATTTAACAACTTGAGCAACACACCTGTTACTTGCTGCACAATGCCTGTATTTATATTACTTATTGTATCGTTTAAGCGATACAAGTTTGTCTTTTTTATTTTATCAATGATTATTTCTACAGCGATTAAAACAAAAAATGCAGGTATAGAATAAACGATAAGTGATTTCATGCAAATAGTTATGTTATTTGTTATTAAAAGTAACACACTTAATAATCATAAATATAGTGTTTTAGGCTGATGTATTTACAAATAATGGCATCTATAACACAGCAATCGGTGAATTATTTTTCTGTTTCTATGAAAATATATAAATCTTCGCTATCGCGTTTCATCCAGTAGTTTTCGCGCGCAAATTTTTCCATTTGATCGATGCCAGAAAACAACTCGCGTTGCTCTTTTTTTATTGTGGCAATTTCTTTTTTGTAATAAGATTCTTCTTTTTCTAAATCGCGCAATTGCATGTATAACCTTGATTGCGAAATCAAGGTGTTTTGAGAGAAAAACAATAAGTAAATAAAATAAGCTGCAAATAACATAAAAAACTTATTCCGCAAAAACGGAGGAATTTTTTCTTTTAATGCTGGATCTATTATAGGCATGTTGTAAAAGTAGTAAGATATCGGCAATTGGCCTATCTTATTTTGTAAACTTTTGTGTATTAAAAAACGCCTCACAATAATTGTAAGACGTTTGTGTTTATCTTTAAAATATTTTAAAAGAAGCGATATGCTTTTCCAGGATAATATGCTTCTTCGCCTAATTCTTCTTCGATACGAAGCAATTGGTTGTATTTTGCCATACGGTCGCTTCGTGATGCAGAGCCAGTTTTTATTTGTCCGCAATTTAATGCAACAGCCAAATCTGCGATCGTGCTATCTTCGGTTTCGCCACTTCTATGGCTCATCACAGAAGTATATTTGTTTCTATGTGCTAAGTCAACGGCTTCAATAGTTTCTGTCAAAGAACCTATTTGGTTTACTTTTACCAAAATAGAATTAGCGATATTATTTTTTACGCCTTCACTTAAGCGTTTTACATTGGTTACAAATAAATCGTCACCTACTAATTGGCATTTATTTCCGATGTTTTCTGTCAACAATTTCCAGCCTTTCCAATCATCTTCTGCTAAGCCATCTTCGATAGACACAATTGGATATTTTTTTACCCATTCTGCCCAATAATCTACCATTTCTTCACTTGTCAATATCTTATTGTCTGATTTATGGAATATGTATTTTTTCTTCTTCGCATCATAGAATTCAGAAGCAGCTGCATCCATGGCAATTTTTACTTGATCGCCTGGTTTGTAGCCTGCACTTTCAATAGCTTTCAACACGGTTTCAATGGCTTCTTCGTTAGATTTTATTTCTGGAGCAAATCCGCCTTCATCACCAACGTTTGTTGAATATCCTTTTGCTTTTAATACTTTTTTCAGATTATGAAAAATCTCCACACCCATTCTCAAACCATCAGAAAATGTAGTTGCACCAACAGGCACAATCATAAATTCTTGAAAATCGATTTTATTATCAGCATGTGCACCACCATTTAAAATATTCATCAAAGGAATGGGCAATGTGCGTGCATTCGTGCCACCGATATAGCGATATAATGGCAAGCCTGCTTCTTGTGCACCAGCTTTTGCTGCCGCCATTGACACTGCTAAAATGGCATTTGCGCCTAATTTTTTCTTATTTTCAGTGCCATCTAATTCCAATAGAATGGTATCGATTTCTCGCTGTTGTAAAACATTTTCTCCAACTAATGCTTCTGCAATAAAAGTGTTTACATTGTTTACCGCTTTGCCCACACCTTTACCCATGTAAGCTTTACCACCATCGCGCAGTTCTACTGCTTCGTGTGTGCCTGTTGATGCTCCTGAAGGCACCGCTGCACGGCCAAGTACACCATTGCTGGTCACCACGTCTGCCTCTACTGTTGGATTTCCTCTTGAATCTAAAATTTGTCTTGCATGTACTGAAATAATGTGACTCATGTTTTGATTTTTTTAATGATAGTTATCATCAGATATTAGCTATTGTTTGTCATAAACAATATGTAAAATCTAATGATTAACATTTTCCAATGTATAAAATTGTGTTATAGGCAAAAGTAACTAATTCATTTTGTTTATACGCGTTAAATAAATCAACGATAGCATTTCTTAACTGTGGAAAATTATCGTCTTTTTCGTTTGGCATATAAGATGAAGATACAATACGACCTATTAAGCCTTCTAAATCAAAATGTTGCTCGTATTGTAGCACCATTTTTTTAAATGCATTAGGCGCATAGAATTCAGTAATAATTTCATTGGTGATATTACGGTGTGAAATATCATTGTAATCTGTTGCGAATTCTTGAATAATATTTTCATAATCTCTTTGAAACGGCTCACTTGCTTTTCTATCATTCCAAAGTAAACATAAATGCGCACCATTATTGGCTATTCGTTGAAATTCCTTTTTCGTTTTTTTCCTGTCAAACCAATGAAATGCTTGTGCACAAACTATTAAATCGATGCTGTTTGCTGCTAAATTGCTTGCTTCTGAACTGCCATGCACACTGATGAAATTATCATATTCGCAAAGTAAGCCTTCCGCTGCTTTACGCATTGGTTCATTAGGCTCGACACCATAAACAGTATTGCCATTTTCAAGAAATATTTTTGCAGACAAGCCAGTGCCACTGCCTATGTCAGCTACGATATCCTTAGGCTTGAGGTCAATTTCTGCTTTTAGTGTTGTAATAACTTCCTTAGGATAACTAGGTCTATATTTGATGTAATTTTCAACACGGTCAGAGAATCTGTGTTTGTAATCCATTATTAATTGTTTCAATTGAAGAAAATTTGAATAAATTTACGAAATTAACATTGAAAGCTAATATATCATTACACTTGAACCTTTGTAATAAGTTGTCGTTTTTTACATTCATAAACTCAACTACGATGAAATATAATCTTGACAGATTTTTAAGCGCACAAGAAGAAGACTATGCATTAGCGTATAATGAAATAAAAGCAGGCAGAAAACAAAGCCATTGGATATGGTACATTTTCCCACAATTAGCAGGATTAGGAAGCAGTTCAACATCTATATATTATGGCATAAAAAACATAGAAGAAGCCAAGGAATATCTTGACCACCCTATACTTGGTGTCAGGCTTATAGAAATCTGTAAAGTGCTATTAACACTTAAAAATACTAATGCGAATAGTATTTTCGGAAGCCCTGACGACTTAAAACTAAAATCTTGCATGACATTATTCTCAATAGTTGACACATCTACTGATAATATATTCCTGAATGTGTTAAATAAATATTTTCAAGGGAAGAAAGATATAAATACGTGCGTTATCCTAGGTGTATAAGCTTGTTATAGCTATCGTACTTATTTAAATTTTATTTTTATCTACATATAAAATTACATGAGAAATATATGCAATAAACTTGTAATACATGCTAAAAACAAATACACTTAGCTTTAATAGTGTAAAATAATCTTGCTAAAATAAAACAATGTGCAATTGATTTGATTTGATGAAATTATCAGTGTACATCTACAACAAAAAACACATCAAGTATGACTAAGCAAACAAAATTCAAAAGTGGATATGCTTCTGTAAATGGATTAAAAATGTATTACGAAATTTATGGAAAAGGGAAACCACTTGTGCTCATACATGGCGGTGGCTCTACGATACAAACATCCTTCGGTAGAATAATTCCATTGTTGTCAAAAACCAGATTATTAATTTGTGTTGAATTGCAAGCACACGGTCGAACTGAAGACAGAAACACGCCACTTTCTTTTGAACAAGATGCAGATGATGTGGTAAGTTTATTAATAAATTTAAACCTACATAAAGTTGATATTTTGGGATTTAGCAATGGTGGAATGACGGCGTTACAAATTGCAATTAGACATCCACAAATGTGCCATAAAGTAATTGCAGGCTCTGTCTTATTAAAACGCGATGGTGCATTTCAAGGATTTTGGAATTTTATGAATAGTGCAACATTTGAGCACATGCCACAAACCTATAAAAATGCCTTTTTACAAGTAAATCCTGATAGTGTGAAACTTCAAACGATGAACGACAAATGTACTCAAAGAATGATAAACCTTCAGGATTTTTCAGACGAGCAATTAAAGGCTATTAAATGTCCTGTTTTATTAATTAATGCCGACCACGATATCGCAACAAATGAAAATATTGTAGCCATGTCGCAATTAATTCCCAATTGCCAATTAGCAATCATTCCTGGTGGTCATGGAGCTTATATTGGTGAAATCACGACATTGCAAAAAAACTATAAAACACGTGATTTCGTGGTGCCTTTAATTGAGAAATTTTTAGATGAAGAAATAAACTAAGGCATTCTTAAATAGATATTTTTTTCACAAATCGAATAAAATATTTATAATTAAAACATTTTACGTTGCCAGGTCAAAGCAGATGCAATTTGGTCATTTAAAACATTATTATATGTACAAATATCAGTAATTCAAAACAATATCTGCATTAAAGCAATTGATAAAATCTGTATCTTTGATTAAATATTTTTACATGTATTCAAACATCAAAATCAAAAGAGAAGTATATGGTTCGGAAGAACATATCATGCTACAAAAAATGTGTGAACAATTTATTGAAAAAGAAATCACACCTTACCATGCCGAGTGGGAAGAGCAAGGACAAGTAAGCCGCGAAGTATGGACAAAAGCAGGCGAAACAGGTTTGTTATGTTTAGATGTGCCGAGTGAATATGGTGGCGCTGGTTTAGATTTTTCATTCTGTGCATTAATCACAGAAGTCATTTCAAAATCAGGCTATACGGGCCCAGGATTTTTCTTACATTCCGATATTGTTGCACCATATATTATCGACTATGGCACAGAAGCACAAAAACACCAATGGCTGCCAAAGATGGTGAGCGGTGAAGTCATTACAGCTATTGGCATGACAGAACCCAGTTGTGGCAGCGATTTACAGGCATTAAAAACGACAGCTGTAGATATGGGCGACCACTATGTTGTAAATGGTCAAAAAACATTTATCACCAATGGTTACATGAGCGACTTAGCCATCATTGCTGCGCGCACTATTATTGATGGTAAAGACAATGGCATTTCGCTATTTCTTATCGAATCTACTCGTGAAGGCTACACCAAAGGAAAGCCGTTTAAAAAAGTAGGCATGAAAGCGCAAGATACCTGCGAATTATTTTTTGACAATGTGCAAATTCCAAAAGATAATCTGTTAGGAGAAATTGGTAAAGGTTTTATTTATATGATGCAAAAACTAAGCCGTGAACGCTTGTCTGTTGCACTAATGAGCACAGGCGCAGCTGAAGGTGCATTGGAAAATACAATTGACTATGTGAGCTCACGTACTGCATTTAAACAGCCAATTGCAGCATTTCAAAACACACAATTCAAATTGGCTGACATGGCTACGAAACTGCAAATCCATCAAACATTTATTGACAGATGTATTGAGTTATATGTAAAAGGTGAATTGAGTGCTGAAACAGCATCAATGGCAAAATCATCTTGTACAGATATGCATTTTACTTTAGTTGATGAATGCTTGCAGCTACATGGTGGTTATGGTTATATGTGGGAATATTATATTGGTCGTGCCTATGCTGATAATCGCGTAGCGCGTATTTATGCTGGCACAAACGAAATCATGAAATTATTAATTGCACGTGGCCTTTTTAGAGAACTGCACGAACAGCAACGTCAAAAGGAAAAAGCAGCAGTAGCAAATTAACATCAATAGCATTCGAGCTATTCATGACAAATTAATTACATGATATGAAATATTATTTGTTATTTTTTTCGCTTTTTTATATTTGTCTTGCACGTGCTCAATTAGTATTTACTAGCAACTCTACTACTCCTACTTCCAAATTGGTGTTGTGGTACCAACAGCCTGCACACAATTGGATGAGTGAGGCATTACCAATTGGAAACGGCCGAATTGGTGCTATGATATTTGGCGGTGTGCAACAGGAACAAGTACAGTTTAATGATAAAACATTATGGAAAGGTAATACAACATCATTCGGCGCTTATCAAAATTTTGGTGATTTATTTTTAGACTTTCCAAAAGCAAATAAAGTAGAAAACTATATCCGTGAATTAGACTTAGAAACAGCCGTCAGTCGTGTAAGCTATAAAGCCAATAATATCCAATACACAAGAACCTATTTTTGTAGCTATGTTGACAATGCCATAATTATTCATTTGTCAAGTGACGCAGCAAATGCCATCTCATTTAATGTCTCCATGTTAAATGCGCACAAAGGCACCTATTCTATTACTGGCAATAAAATTACATTTAATGGCCAACTAGATTTATTGGCTTACGAAGCGCAATTAACTGTAAAAAACGATGGCGGCGAAATAAGTAAACTAAGTAATAGTTTGAAAATAGAAAAAGCGAATGCTGTTACACTCATATTAACCCTCGGAACAAACTACCAGCCCAAAAGTATTGGCTATACTGACATCAGTGCTATCCAATTAAGCGACTCACTAACAAAGCAAACTAATAAAGTATTTTCAAAACCATATAATGACTTGTTAAAAACGCATGTCGCAGATTACAAATCACTTTTTGAAAGAGTGCAATTAGACTTAGGCGGAATGCAAACAAGTGTACCAACAAACATTTTACAAAAAATGTATAACGATGGTGATAAAAATACAGCATTAGAAGAACTGTATTTTCAGTATGGTCGTTACCTAATGATATCGAGTGCAAGAGGCATCGCATTACCATCTAATTTGCAAGGCATTTGGAACAATAGCAATAATCCTGTATGGCAGTCTGATTTACATTCTAATATCAACACACAAATGAATTATTGGCCTGCTGAAATTACGAACTTATCTGAATTACATTCATCACTGACAGATTATATCTATAACGAAGCAATAATACAAGCATCGTGGCAACAACTTGCCTCCTCTTTAGGTGCTAAAGGTTGGGCATTAAAAACACAAAACAACATATTTGGCTATTCGATTTGGAATTGTAATCGACCGGCGAATGCTTGGTTTTCTTTGCATCTATGGCAGCACTATTTGTACACATCAGACACAGGATACTTGCGACAAAAAGCATATCCAGTTATGAAAAGTGCCTGCGAATTTTGGCTTTCTCAATTAACACTTGGCGATGAAGGAAAATTACTGGCACCAAAGGAATGGTCACCTGAGCAAGGCCCTTGGCAAGATGGAGTCGCATACGCACAGCAGCTAATCTGGAATTTATTCAATAACACCATTAAGGCTAGTAAGGATTTAAATATCGACAACGACTTTAGCACTAACTTACAAAACAAATTAGAGCAATTAGACAATGGCATTGCTATTGACAAGAAAGGACAAATAGCAGAATGGAAGAGCTACAAACCAAGAAGAAAAGATAAAAAACATAGACACATTTCACATCTGATAGCATTATATCCGGGAAATGCAATATCACCATTAATAGATACTTTGTATTCAAATGCCGCCGCTCATTCTCTAAACAATAGAGGTGATGCAGGTCCGGGCTGGAGCAGAGCATGGAAAATAAATGCTTGGGCTAGATTATTAAATGGAGAACGAGCATACACACTGCTTCGTGCTGCATTGCAAAATACAACTGAAACAGGCGCAAAATTTAATCAAGCAGGTGGTGCTTATCAAAATTTATTAGATGCACATCCACCTTTTCAAATTGATGGGAATTTTGGAGCGACCGCTGGAATTGCAGAAATGTTACTCCAAAGTCATTTAGAAAAAATACAGCTGCTGCCAGCAATTCCGATGGCATGGCATTCTGGTGTTGTAAAGGGTTTAAAAGCTGCTGATAATTTTACTGTAGATATGGAATGGAATAATAGCACATTAAAACGTACAACAATTTATTCTGGCTCGGGAAAAAAATGCGCACTATACTATAAGAACATACATA
>JADKZZ010000073.1 GCA_020848475.1 Chitinophagales bacterium
TGAGCTAATAGAAGGCAATAGCATCAATGTTACTTGCGAAGAAGTAATTGGCACTAAAGAGCTTATTTCTGTTACTTATGAGCATCTTTCTACTGATTTAAAAATAGGCGAATCCATTCTGATTGATGATGGCAAATTAGAATTACAAGTAGCAGAAATTTTAGATTCAAAAACAGTACGCTGTATAATTATATCAGGTGGAATTTTGTCCTCTAAAAAAGGATTTAATTTACCTAACACAAAAATATCATTACCAAGTTTGACAGAAAAAGACAGAATAGACTTGGCTTTTATTCTCAAACAACCTGTTAATTGGATAGCGCTTTCATTTGTTCGAACAGCAAAGGAAATAAATGAACTCAAAGACATTATACAAGAACATAAATCATCATTAAAAGTAGTTGCAAAAATAGAAAAACCAGAAGCAGTTGCCAATATAGACAGTATTATTAAAGCTACTGATGCTGTAATGGTGGCGCGTGGCGATTTAGGCGTAGAAGTGGCTATGGAAGAAATGCCCTTAATTCAAAAAAATATTATAGAGAAAAGCATACAAAATGCCAAGCCAGTAATCATTGCAACGCAAGTAATGGAGTCGATGATAGACATGTCGCGACCAACACGTGCCGAGATTACAGATGTGGCCAATGGTGTGCTCGATGGTGCTGATGCTATTATGCTGAGTGGCGAAACTTCTGTTGGGAAAAATCCGGCGAAAGTAGTGCAAACGATAGACAAAATTATTAGACGCACTGAACAAGAAGATGAAATTTACCATAAACATCTATTGCCAGATAAATCATCAAAAACATTTTTATCTGATGCTATTTGTTTTAATGCATGCACTATTGCTTCTGAAGTTGGCGCAAAAGCCATAAATGGAATGACCTATTCTGGTTATACTGCTTTTATGTTAGCGTGCAACAGACCTAAAGCCGACATACACATTTTTACAAGTAATAAAAATTTGCTCAATACCTTAGGGCTCGTTTGGGGCGTCGATGTGTTTTATTATAATAAATTTGTTAGCACAGACGAATCGATTGACGATATCATTGACATATTGAAAAAGGAAGATTTGGTTGATATTGATGACATTATTGTAAGTACAGCAAGCATGCCTATCATGGGAAGAGGAAGAACCAATATGCTCAAAATTAGCAAAATAAAATAGCTAAATCTTTTGGCGCTTTACTTCGTAAAGCGCCATTGCTGTTGCAACAGACACATTATACGATTCTAAAGCATCATTCATAGGCAATTTCACCAAATTATCAAGCAGGCGAATTACTGGATTCGAAATTCCTTCATCTTCTGATCCAGCAACAATAGCTAAAGGCATTTTTGTATTTACTTCGTAAATAAACGAAGATGCAGTACCATCTAATCCAATGAGATGAATACCATTATTCTTGATGTCTTTTATTGTTGCAATTAGATTATCCACTCTACATAATGGAATTTTCAGCAATGCTCCAGCCGATATTTTTACTGCAACATCATTCACAGCAGCACTCTCTTTTTTTGGAAAAATGATAGCATGCACACCTAATCCTAACGCTGTACGTGCGAGTGCGCCTAAGTTGCGTATGTCCGTAACATTTTCTAAAATCAATAATAATGGATCTTCGCCATTACTAAAAACCATGTCAATTATATTTTGTACTTCTTGGTATTTTATTAATGCTGTAAATGCCAACACACCTTGATGATTAGCTTTCGATAGACTGTTTATTTTTACTTCAGGAACAAATTGAAAATATACTTCATTGTCTTTGCAAAGCTGAATGATTTGTTTTATCACCTCGCCCGATGCAGATTTTGACAGCAATACTTTTTCTACTTCTTGCTTAGATTGTAATAATTCCAATACTGGATTTCTGCCGGCAATTAGTTGTTGTTTCAATTTATTTTTAAACGTTGTAGCATTATTAATGATATCGTGTAAAGATAAATAAAAAAAGCTGCCTCGCCAAAGACGAGACAGCCCAAGATAGTTCTAGACCAATGGGGTTCTCTTGAACCTATTTTTTCAATAAATCTCTTATTTCTGTTAACAAAACTTCTTGTGCTGGTGGCGCAGCTGGCACAGCTGCTTCTGCTTTTTTCATTTTGTTGATAGCTTTTATTACGACAAAAACAACCAATGCTACGACAAGAAATGTGATACATTGAGAGATGAAATCACCATATTTAACAGCTACTTCCGCAACCGCAGGCGTTGCACCATCTGCTGATGCTGGCACCGCATCTTTAAGAATAATTTTCTGTTGTGTAAAATCTACACCACCAGAAATCATTCCAATTGCTGGCATTACCATTCCATCAATGAATGTAGAAACAACTTTTCCAAATGCGCCACCCATTACCACACCGACAGCCATATCGATAAGGTTTCCTTTAATGGCAAATTCTTTAAACTCTTTTATCATTCCCATATTGTAGTATTCTTAGCTAATTTACAAAATAAAATTCAAATATCCTACCTAAATAATTGCATTGGTATTTGTTGTGTTGTATCTAATGCTGCTGTTGGTATTAAGATTGGAAAAGCTTCGTTTAACTGTTTCTTAAATGTAGCATCTTTATACATTAATGCTAAAATATCCATGCGTTTTACTAATTCTTCTGCTGACTTCTTCTCATTAGCATATAAAGCGGCAAAATCATTATTAGGTAAATTATAAAAACGCAGACAATCTTTTAAATCTTTAATAAACAAGTCTTTCAATTCTTTAGCTTTATCTGGCGCACCAGCTCTATAGTATAAGTCTATCCACTGCACACTTAGAATATTAAAAAATCGATTATTCGGTGAATAATATGGTGCGTTTACATATTGGAATTCCTTTCTAGCTTGTTCTAATACTTTTACGGCATCTTCTTTTCTATTATTTCTAATTAAATCATCGGCAATGCTTAGATGTGCACTTTTAAGTGTGTTCATAATTCTACCTGAGTTTTCATCGACAAACATTTCGCGTTCACCTAATCCACCATATTTGAATTTTTTAGTGACAATATCAAAACTTTTTTGAGTGTTCATCGCAAAATAACCGCGTTGGTTTTCATCAAATCGGCAAGGTACAAATCGCAAAATTTGGCCTTCTTGCACTAAATATTTGTCTAAGCCATTATAATAAGAACCATCAACAGTATTAGAAAAACAAATTGGTCTGCTCCAATCGCCTGCAGCTACCATAGCCAATAGTGCTAAGTCGAATTTTATTATTCTGGTTTTGCCTAAATCCCAAGTTATTTCATCGACCACTTTATCTTTAAATTGAGCTGGAACGACTTGATATTTTTCAATGGCAGCTTTATCCACTTTCAATTTTAATTTTGTGGTAGGTAAATAATTCACGGCTTCACCTCTTTGCGTTTGTGCTTTAAACTGTTCATCATCACTTAAAACAAAAGCCATGATGTTTTGTATGTCATAATATTGAGATGGATCTGCAAATCCAGACTGGTCATTAAACTGGATAACATCTCTGGTGTTTCCTCTATATTTTGCATCTGTAAAATCTTTGAAGAAAGGAATTGGACCTGATTTGTTTGCTGCACGATGCAAGAAATTGATATACCAATCAACACCTAATAAACTTAAGTTGACGATGCGTACATCTGTACGAATTCCTTCTACTTCTTGAGCATACCATAAAGGATATGTATCATTATCGCCTTGTGTAAATAATATTGCATTGGGCGGACAACTTTCTAGATAGTTGCTTGCAAAATCGCGAGCCATATATCTACCATGTCTATTATGGTCGTCCCAGCCTGCTTTGCCCATAATATAAGGCACAAATAAGCAAAGAATAGTAACCGATACAGCTACAGGTAATGCTGGTAGTTTTCGTTTTAAATAATCATAGATTGCCGCTACAGCCAAGCCAATCCAAATACAGAATGTAAAAAATGAGCCGACAGTACCATAATCACGCTCGCGTGGCTCGCGTGGTGGCTGATTCATATATACTATCAATGCTATACCTGTTACTAAAAACAACAAACCAAAAATCATGGTGTATTGCTTATTGCGTTGATACATAAAATAAATCCCTATTAATCCTAAGATCAGAGGCAACATATAGAATTTATTTCTTGCCTTTTCGTTTAATATCTGAAATGGAAGTCCATCTTGTGAGCCTAAATGGACATTATCAACAAATGGAATACCGCTGAGCCAGTCGCCATTCATTCTTTCGTTTCCAGGCGTTCCTTGTAAATCATCTTGTCGGCCAGAGAAATTCCATAGGAAATACCGCCAATACATATATCGCAATTGATAATGGAAAAAATATTTCAAGTTATCTGCAAATGTAGGTTTCCCTTGAAGGCCAGTCCAATATTGATATAATGCTTCTGCGCTTTCACCATCATTTGTTGGTCCCATGCGTGGAAACAACATCATATCTTCTGGATTGTAGGTATATTCTATTTTTTCTCCTTTTACTTCATATTTTTTAGTTTTAAGGTCAGGATAATAATCCTTGCCTTTAGATTCATATCCTGTTGGCTGAGCATCGTATAATGGACCACTAACAAGAGGCCGAGAACCGTATTGTTCGCGATTTAAATATGACAGTAAGCTAAATGCATCTTTAGGTGCATTCATATTGATTGGCGGATTAGCAGCAGAACGAATGGGCACCATTGCATACGACATGAAACCAATAAAAATAACTAAGAAACAAATTGAAAGTAATTGTAAATCTGCGTGTTTAATTTTATTAGCATAATAAATTAGTGCAATCAGTATGGCAAATAATAAAATCCATGCCACAACAAATCCTATATTGAATGGTAAATGTAAAATATTTACGGAGAAGAATTCTATCGAACCAGCAAGCTTTAATGCGCTTAAAACAACGCCTATTTGCACCGTTCCTAAAAGCACAAAACCCATAAATGTGGCAATAATAAGTCCTAAAATAGTAGGTTTGAATTTCTTGAAATAATACACCAATACAGCGCATGGAATTACTAATAATGACAATAAATGCACGCCTAATGATACACCTATCATATATGCTGCAAATACCAACCATCTATTGCCATGTGGTTCATCAGCTTCTTCATTCCATTTCATAACCGCCCACAACACAATAGATATAAAGAACATGGAAGATGCGTACACCTCACCTTCTACTGCGGAAAACCACATCGTATCAGAGAATGAACATGCTAAGGCGCCTACAGATGCTGAACCAACAATGGCAATAATATCTGCAATCGAAAACTCTTCTCCTGCTTTAGTGATTAATTTCTTTGCCACCATTGCAATAACAAAGTATAAGAACAACACACATGCAGCAGACATCAAAGCTGATAGGAAATTGACCATTATTACTGGATTCGATGGGTTGAATAAAGTAAAAATTCTACCTAATATCATGAATAGTGGTGCGCCTGGAGGATGCGCTACTTGCAGTTTATAAACACATGAAACAAATTCACCACAATCCCACAAGCTACCCGCAGATTCCATGGTTGAAGTATATTGCCAAAGAGAAATTGCAAAAACGATAAAGCCGACAACTGCATTTATCAATTTGTATTGTTTGTTCATTCAACAGATTTTGGACAAAAATATAAAAAAATAGCCGTTCATTGGCATTTATTGATTGTGAATAAATGTAAATGTTAATAAAGTAATGGCGGTGAAATATTTTATATTTCTTAAAAACAAACTTATCTTATGAACCTATGAACAAAATAATTTAGCAAAACAAGTAAACCTATGTAAATAAATGTCATTTTCACTGGAACTATTGACATCTTTTTAGGCTATAAATTATTTTACTATCTTAGAAATTTTATGTTTGCATTTAGATATATCAACTATGAGTAAAAAAAGTAAAAATAAAGATTATCCGCTAGCCACTTATTTTGGTTATTACAATCAATTTTTAGATACAAAAATTGGCAAAGCATTAAATCTCAGAAAAATATCTGAGCGGTTTGTGTATGAAGGCATTAAAAATGGCGTAAAAGTTGCCAGCAACACCACGCGTGTTTTTAAAAACTTGACTGGTGGTAATGCAGAACGATTAACACCCAAAACAGCAACAGATTTATTTGATTTAAACTATACAGACGAGCAACAAATAGTACAAGAATCTGTACAACAATTTGCTGTCAAAATGCGTGCTGCGGCTGAAAAAGCAGACGACACCGCCAGCATTCCAGACGAACTTTGGCAAGAATTCAACGATTTACAATTAGCCTATATGCAAGTGCCAGAGAATCTAGGTGGCATGATGACACAAAAATCTACGGTGACACAAATGATTATTGCCGAAACCCTTGCACATGGCGATTTTGGACAAGCACTCGCTTTTTATACAAAACATAGTGTTCTCAATGCAATTATTCAATGGGGAACAGCCAGTCAGCAAGCTGCGTTAGTGCCAGCCTTTTTAGGAGATAATCCGGAAACTGCTACTATTGCCATCAACGAAGCAAGACCATTGTTCTCACCATTTGAACTAAAAACAAAAGCGAAAAAACAAGACAAGCAATATTGTATCAATGGTAGAAAAAACATGGTACCATTAGCAGAAAGTGCTGGATATATATTAGTGGCGGCAGACACAGAGCAACAAGGCATTCGTCTTTTTATAGTAGATAGCAATGCTGAAGGTGTAACTATTACTGCTGATAGAAGTATGGGCTTAAATGTAGCAGCTTTATGTGCAATTGAATTTGATGATGTAATGGTCGATGAATCTGCAATACTGGGCGATTCCGATTTTAATTATGTCGAATTTATTGCTTATAGTAAACTTGGGTGGTGCGCAATGGCTGTTGGCTGTTGCCAAGCCATTTTAGATTATGTAATTCCATACGCAAATGACAGACATGCATTCGGCGAGCCTATCAGCCATCGTCAAGCTGTTGCTTTCATGATTGCTGATATAAAAATAGAAATAGATGGCATGCGTATGCTAACACAAAGAGCCACAGCACTTGCAGAGCAAGGTGTCGCCTTTGAGCGAGAAGCTTATTTAGCACATGTTTTCTGTAGCGATAAAGCTATGCAGATAGCTAGCAATGGCGTGCAATTATTAGGAGGCCACGGTTTTATTCGCGATTTCCCAGTAGAGCGTTGGTATCGCGATATTAGAGCTGTTGCAATTGGTATTAATGGTATTCATCTATAAAAAAATAAAACAATGAATTTAGAAGTTCCAAGTAAGTTTAAAGGAATACAAAACTTTGCAATCATGGCTGCAAAGACAATATTTAGACCTGTATCTAGAAAATACGATGTGGAAGAACACACATATCCTGTAGAATTGGATTTATTTGCTGCTGGATTAAAAGGATTAAATGAAGGTGGCGATGCGCCAGTTGGTGGTGCTAATACAAAAAAAGAAAATGTCGTAGCTGGCGAAGTGAGAAATGGCGCCAATATGGCAAATTGTGTCAATATTCAAGCGATGTGTTATGGTGATGTCGGTTTATTGTTATCGATACCAGGGCAAGGCTTAGGCAATGCTGCTATAAGTGCCGTTGCCAATACAGAACAGCTAAAACGCTTTGCTAATACTTGGGCAGCCATGGCTATTACAGAGCCAAATTGCGGTTCTGACTCTTCAGCAATCACAACTACTGCACGTAAAGAAGGTGATTATTATATCTTAAATGGCGAGAAAATATTTGTCACAGCAGGCGAGCGCTGCGACTCTGTAGTCGTGTGGGCAACCTTAGATAAATCGATAGGAAAAGCAGCCATCAAATCATTCGTGGTGGAAAAAGGAACACCTGGAATGGATTTGGCACGTCTCGAAAAAAAATTAGGCATACGAGCATCAGATACGGCTGCTATCACTTTTACAGATTGTAAAGTTCCTGCTGAGAATTTATTAGGCTCACCAGATATTGATACAAAAAAAGGGTTTGGAGGTGTCATGGAAACATTTGACAATACTCGTCCTTTTGTGGCATCTATGGCTAATGGCGTTGCTGAAGCTGCAATAGAGCGTACAAAAGAATTATTAGATGATACAATTACATTGGATTATAAAACGCCAATCAACAATGTAAAGGCTGTGGAAGCTGAATTGTATAGAATGGAAGCTGATTATGAAGCGGCACGTTTGTTGACACTTAGAGCGGCTTGGATGGCTGACAATAGAAAACCAAATTCATTAGAGGCTTCTATTTGCAAAGCTAAAGCAGGACGAGTGACAAATCAAATAGCATTAAAATGTATCGAGTTGTGCAGCTCTTTAGGTTACTCTTATCAAGAATTAATTGAGAAATGGGCAAGAGATTCTAAAATTTTAGATATTTTTGAAGGTACACAGCAGATTCAACAATTAATCATCGCAAGAAGATTATTGAACAAATCATCTGCTGAGCTAAAATAATTATGAGCCAACATTCATCAAGAAAAAATACTGTTCAACTTTTTGAATTAGCAACAAAAATTCCAGGATTAGCAAAGGATTTACCAAAAATTCTAACTGCTTTATATTACAATTACACAGTAAATCCTACGTCAGATATTACTATTGGTCAGCTATTTCAAAAATCTGTTTTAAAATATCCAGAACGGCCTTGTGTTATTTACCATGACCAAGAATGGACTTATCGCGAAATTAATTTATGGATTAATCGATTAGCAAATCACTTTATTAAAATTGGCATCAAGAAAGGTGATGTTGTAGCCGTTTTATTAGAAAACAGACCAGAAATTCTTGCTATTTCATTAGCCTTAGCAAAGATTGGTGGCATTACAGCGCTACTCAATACATCACAAAGAAATCAAACACTTTTACATAGTATTCAACTTGCCAAGCCCAAACTTTTATTAATAGGTTCAGAATTAACAGCGCACTATTTAGAAATAAAAGAAGAATTGAACAATAATGCTTGCCAAACTTACTTAATTGAACATTCAACGGTAAATACGCCAAAAATAAAAGGGCTTAGTGTCTTCGATACTAACAGTAAAAAATTTGCCGGAACAGAGCCAATCATTCATTATCATATCAATGCTAAAGATGCCGTTATGTATATTTATACGTCAGGAACTACTGGTTTACCGAAGGCATCAATCATCAGCCATTTAAGATGGATAAAAGGCTATAGTGCATTTGGACTTACATCGTTTCGACTCACGCCAGAAGATAGATTATACGTTCCGCTGCCATTTTATCATGCAACAGCAATGATAGTTTGTTGGTCATCAGTGATTGCAGGTGGCGCATCAATTATTTTAAAAAATAAATTTAGTGTAAAAGATTTTTGGAATGATATAGATTATTACCAAGCCACAGGATTTGGATATGTCGGCGAAATGTGTGTCTATTTATTAAATACAGAAATTCATCCAAAAGAGAAAAACAACACACTTGTCAAGATGATTGGCAACGGACTTCGACCTGAAATTTGGAAGAAATTCAAAGATAGATTTTCTGTAGAGCAAGTTTGCGAATTTTATGCATCAAGTGAAGGAAATATTGCCTTTTTCAACGTCTTTAATATTGACGAAACCATGGGATTTTCCATTACGAATTTTGCGATTGTTGCTTATGATCAAGAAAAAGAAGATACCGTAAAAGATAAAAAAGGTTATCTACAAAAAGTAAATACAAACGAGGTTGGTTTGTTGCTTGGCGAAATCACAGACCGTTATCCATTTGATGGTTATACAGAAAAAGAGAAATCAGAAAGCAAAATACTTCGAAATGTATTTAAAAACGGCGATGCATGGTTCAATACTGGCGATTTAGTCAGAGACATGGGTTACTTGCATACACAGTTCGTCGATAGACTTGGCGATACTTTTAGATGGAAAGGCGAAAATGTATCCACCATAGAAGTTGAAGGTATTATTAATCAATTTGAAAATATTGAAGAATGCATGGTGTATGGTGTTGAAATTCCCAATTGTAATGGAAGAGCTGGCATGGTCAATATTATTCTAAAAGAGCAAAAACAAAAATTCAATTTCGAGGCATTCTATGCTTTTATTCGCAAGGAATTACCACCTTATGCAATTCCTATTTTTATTAGATTTTCTTCAGCAATCGAGACTACAACAACATTTAAACATCAAAAGGTAAAATTAAAACAAGAAGGTTTTGATTACACGCTAACAGGAAATAAAGTATATGCTTTTATCGATAAAAAATATACATTAATTACAAAAAAAATATTGCAAGACATCAATAATGGCGTCTATCGATTCTAGTGTTTTATAAAATGGAAGCAAAATAGTATTGATTAACACACTCAAACACAAGGAATTCGGCTTCAATTTATCTTGGTAAAATTTTATTAATATTTTTGAGGAAGAATATTCTTGTTTTTTTGAAAAAAGTACTTATTTTTGCGTTCCGAAACTGACCGATGGTGTAACGGTAGCACAGAAGTTTTTGGTGCTTTTAGTTGAGGTTCGAATCCTTGTCGGTCAACA
>JADKZZ010000074.1 GCA_020848475.1 Chitinophagales bacterium
AATTTTCCTATCGAATATGAGCAGTTGGAATCTCAAATCTCAAATCTCAAATCTGACACGCCTATCTTAGGTATTACAGGCACTGGCGGCGCTGGAAAATCGAGCTTAACAGATGAATTAGTACGTCGTTTTTTACTGGATTTTCCAGACAAAACATTAGCCATTATTTCAGTTGATCCAAGCCGTCGAAAAACAGGAGGTGCATTGCTCGGCGACAGAATCAGGATGAACGCTATCAACAATCCACGTGTGTTTATGCGCTCGATGGCAACACGACAAACCAATGCGTCGATATCGAAAAATATTAGCGATGCTATTGCGATATTAAAAGCAGCAGCCTTTGATTTAATTATTATTGAAACATCAGGCATCGGACAAAGTGGTACGGAAATCGTTGATATTGCGGATACCTTCTTATACGTCATGACACCAGAATTTGGTGCGGCATCGCAATTAGAAAAAATAGATATGCTCGATTTTGCCGATGTTGTGGCCATCAATAAATTCGATAAACGTGGTGCACAAGATGCACTGCGCGATGTGAAAAAACAATACCAACGCAACCGAAATTTATGGCAGCAAAAGCCTGATGAAATGCCAGTTTATGGCAGTATTGCTTCACAGTTTAACGACCCAGGAACGAATGAACTATATAAAGCTGTAATACAAAAAGTAATTGAAAAATCAACTTTAGATTGGAAATCTAACCTGAATTTACGCACCGGAAATGCAGAGAAAATATATATCATTCCACCGAGTAGAGTTCGTTATTTATCAGACATCACAACGGCAAATCGCAATTACGACAAATGGGTAAATAAGCAAGCAGAAATAGCGAATAATTTATACGCTTTCGACCGCTTAAAAAATCTGCTAAAACAAGATGAAGTAGAAAGTTTAGAAAAGCAATTTACACTCGATGCAGAATGCAAAGAAATACTGGATACTTGGAAAGAAAAGAAAGCCAATTACCACAATGAATATTATGTGTTTAAAGTTCGAGATAAAGAGATAAAGATAAAAACACATACGGAAAGCTTGTCGCATTTACCGATTCCAAAAGTGTGTTTGCCAAAATATGAAGCATATGGCGATATCTTAAAATGGAACTTGCAAGAAAATGTTCCCGGCGAATTTCCATTCACAGCTGGTGTGTTTCCGTTCAAGCGTGAAGGAGAAGATCCAGCGCGTATGTTTGCTGGCGAAGGCGGTCCAGAGCGCACCAACAAACGCTTTCATTATGTATCTGCTGGATTGCCCGCCAAACGATTGTCAACAGCATTTGATAGTGTTACTTTATATGGCAATAATCCAGATGTGCGGCCCGATATTTATGGAAAAATTGGAAACTCTGGCGTTTCTATTTGCACCTTAGATGATGCGAAAAAATTGTATTCTGGTTTCGATTTGTGTTCGCCAAACACTTCGGTTTCCATGACGATTAATGGTCCAGCACCAACGATATGTGCTTTTTTTATGAATGCAGCCATAGACCAAGAATGTGAAAAGTACATCGTTCAACACAAAATGGAAGCTGAAGTCAATAAAAAAATTGATCAAATTTATGCTGCAAAAAACGCCAAAAGACCAGTATATACTGGTGATTTGCCAGAAGGCAATAATGGCTTAGGCTTACTACTCTTAGGTGTTACAGGTGACCAAGTATTGGACAAAGAAGTGTACGAAAAAATAAAAGCGTATGCATTATCGCAAGTGCGTGGCACCGTACAAGCAGATATTTTGAAAGAAGACCAAGCACAGAATACTTGTATTTTTTCTACAGAATTTTCATTAAAATTAATGGGCGACGTACAAGAATATTTTGTACAACATCAAGTAAAGAATTTTTATTCTGTTTCTATTTCAGGCTATCATATTGCAGAAGCTGGCGCCAATCCTATCTCGCAATTAGCATTTACTTTATCAAATGGTTTTTCATTCGTAGAATATTATTTGTCGCGAGGCATGCACATTGATGATTTTGCTCCTAATCTTTCTTTTTTCTTTAGCAATGGCATCGATCCAGAATATGCAGTAATTGGTCGTGTGGCGCGTAGAATATGGGCAAAAGCCATGAAAAACGTATATAATGGAAACGACAGAAGCCAAAAGTTAAAATACCATATTCAAACATCTGGTAGAAGTTTGCACGCGCAGGAAATTGACTTTAATGACATTCGTACTACACTACAAGCATTGTATGCGATTTATGATAATTGCAATTCATTACATACAAACGCGTATGACGAAGCCATTACCACACCAACAGAGGAAAGTGTGCGTCGTGCTATGGCCATCCAATTAATTATTAATAAAGAATTAGGTTTGGCAAAAAATGAAAATCCTTTACAAGGTGCTTTTATTATCGAAGAATTGACCGACTTGGTGGAAGAAGCTGTCTATGCAGAATTTGATAGAATTACAGAACGTGGTGGCGTCTTAGGTGCTATGGAAACCATGTATCAGCGAAGCAAAATACAAGAAGAAAGTATGTACTATGAAACCAAAAAACATACTGGTGAATTGCCATTAATTGGTGTCAATACATTCTTGTCATCAAAAGGCTCGCCAACCGTCTTGCCACAAGAGGTGATACGCAGTACTATGGAAGAAAAAGATATCCAGATTACAAATCTACAAGCACTACATACTCGTAATGCCAGCGAAGCCACTAGCGCATTACAACAATTACAACAAGCCGCTTTAAACAATCAAAATTTATTTGATGTACTGATGGATACGGTCAAATATTGTTCACTTGGACAAATTACTAATGCTTTATTTGAAGTAGGCGGACAATACAGAAGAAGTATGTAGGATTTTATTTCTTTATTTTTAGAAATTAATTTGACAGAATAAGTACTTAAACATATTACATAAAAGCATTGCAATGCTTTATAATTACAAGAATAATAACAGTTTATTACAATGGCTAAATAGAAGATGTCGTATCTTTGTACTATCATGAGCAAACAGCAAAAAATAGAATTGATGGCGCCAGCAGGCAGCTATGAAGCAATGATGGCTGCTATTCACGCCGGTTGCGATTCGGTATATTTCGGTGTGGAACAGTTTAACATGCGTGCGCGTGCAACGATGAATTTCACCTTAGAGGATTTAGAAAAAATTGGAAATATCTGTAAAGAAAACAATGTTCGCAGCTATCTTACCTTGAATACTATTGTATATGACCACGATTTATCGGCGATAAAAACAGTATTAGAAAAAGCTAAATCCAGTGGCATCACTGCTGTAATTGCTAGCGACCAAGCAGTTATTGCATCGGCACGTGCAATACAGTTAGAGGTTCATATTTCGACACAAGTCAATATCACCAATATCGAAACAGTGCGTTTTTATGCACTTTTTGCCGACACGGTTGTGCTTTCTCGCGAGTTGAGTTTGATACAGGTAAAAAAGATTTGCGACCAAATCGAAAAAGAAAATATCTGCGGACCATCAGGTAGATTAATAGAAGTCGAAATATTTGTGCATGGTGCCTTGTGCATGGCTGTTTCTGGAAAATGTTATTTAAGCCTACATACGGCAAATGCATCTGCGAATCGTGGTGCTTGTGTGCAAAATTGCAGAAGAAGTTATACCGTAATCGACAATGAAGATGGCCATGAGCTGGCAATCGAAAACGAATATATCATGTCGGCACAAGATTTATGTACGATAGATTTTTTAGACCAAGTAATTGATAGTGGTGTAAAAGTGATGAAAATCGAAGGCAGAGGCAAAGGTGCAGACTATGTAAAGACAACAGTAGAGTGTTATCGCGAAGCTATAAATGCGTATTATGACAATACTTACACAAAAGAAAAAGTGGCTAATTGGATGGAACGATTACAGCGTGTATATAATCGTGGATTTTGGAGTGGTTATTATTTAGGTCAAGAGTTAGGACAATGGAATGATGCAGCAGGCTCAAAAGCGACAACGCGTAAAATTTATTTAGGAAAAGGCAGCAATTATTTCGACAAAATTCAGGTTGCGGAATTTAAATTGGAATCATTTGAGCTGAGTGTTGGCGATAGCGTATTGATTACTGGACCCACTACTGGCGCTATAGAAACAACAGTTGAAGAGTTGCATACAGCAAACGGCGCTGTACAAACTGCAAAAAAAGGAGAAAATTGTGCATTCAAATTGACAACGCCAATACGCAGTAGCGATAAATTATATAAAATTGTAAACGCCACTGAGCCTGCACATTGATTACTATTATACAGCAAAGAGCAAAATGCATTGGATGCAACTATTGTGTAGAGTTGGCTCCGCAGCGCTGGCGCATGAGCCGAAAAGACGGCAAAAGTGTATTGCTTGACGCAAAAGATAAAAAAGGATTTTGGAGTGTAAAAGTGCGAGAAGATGAATTAGAAAGCAATCAGCTCGCCGCTAAAGCTTGCCCTGTAAATATTATACAAGTCATTGAATAAACGAGGCGACCGAAGCTTCGCTTCGGTCGCCTCGTTTTACTATAAAAATTAATCAGCCTTGCTCGTCTGCAGAAGGTCCGTAAATTCCAGGAACTGGAATATTCAATAATCTTAAATACACAGACATCTGACCACGATGGTGATATAAATGATTGAATGCCCAAGTGCGCAAAACTGCAATTTTTGGCATCGTAAAATAGATAATATCGCCATTGCGCATTGTCCAAGTCTCATTCTTTAATACATCAGCATTCGTATTTTTTATAGACAACAAAGCATCAGTAGTTGCTTCATCATGTATTTTCAATAATGCTTCAACAGTGCTTACTTTTTGAGGAACATAAGGTGTTTTTGCAAAATCTAGTTCTGATAAATTAATGACTGAAGAAACCCAACTTGGAATTTCTGCAATATGCGTTGCCAACATTTCTAGTTTCATCGACTTTTCATGTGGCTGCCAATCTAATTTGTCCATCGGTACTCGTTCGAGCATCTTTCTGGTGCTAGCACACTCATGTGTGTACTCATTTACCAAGCTTTTAATGATATCAAATTCCATAACTTTTTTTGTAAAAATAAGGAAAAACCATTTTTCAACGCTATGGTAACATCTATTTTATAACATTTATTTACAAATCATCTATTTTTATGGCGATTGAATTGTATTATGTTGGTAGCCCTTACGAAGAAGCAAGTAAGAATGATGAAAAGAGTATTAATAACGTTACATATAATGGTGTCTGTGGTATTTTTTACCTATTGCCAACAACATTCCAATAAAACAAGCACAGGTTTCATTCAGCCAGAAGTAAATCCTGCATTGTATCGCAATAAAGACAATGAAAAGATTAATAAACAAGACACTGACATTATCCAAAAAATCCATGCTTTAGATTGTTATTTTGAAGATAAAGTAAAAACAAATGCTTTTAATGGTGCTGTTCTCATTTCTTATAAAGGCACACCTATTTTTGAACGGTATTATGGTTATAAAAATTACTATACTTTTGAGCGATTAACGCCGAGTGCAACATTCCAAATAGCCTCCACCACCAAAACATTTACCTCAGGCGCTATTTTATTACTGTTACAACAAAACATGTTGTCTTTAGAAGATTCTTTAGAAAAATATTTTCCCAATTTTCCATATAAAGGCATTACCATCAGAATGCTATTAAATCATCGCTCTGGCTTGCCTAATTATTTAAACTTTGCTGAGCAATATTGGAAAAACAAAAAGGAATTTATGTCAAATGCGGATATGCTACACTTATTGTATAAATACAGGCCAAAAGCATTGAACGCTCCGAATACGCATTTCCGATATAACAATACAAATTATGTGCTTTTAGCATTGATCGTAGAAATAGTCTCTGGTCAACCGTTTTGCGATTTCTTACATCAAAATATATTTATGCCTTTAGGCATGAATGATACTTGGCTATATGATCCGAGAAGTCCATGGCCATCAGCCACAAAAGGCTATAAAGGCTCGCGCTGGATTGAAGATGAAATCGTTTATACTGATGGCGTAACTGGCGACAAAGGTATTTACAGCACCGTTAGGGATTTGTACAAATGGGACCAAGCATTGTATTCCAATAAATTCATTAAAACAGAAATATTAGGACTGGCATTTACGCCACAAAGTTTTGAAAAAGCAGGCAATAAAAATTATGGTTTAGGTTGGCGCATTAACGACCAAACTGATGGCTCAAGGTTGATTTATCACAACGGCTGGTGGCATAGCTATAATTCTGTTTTTAATCGCAAAATAAGCGATAGATCTTCTGTAATTATACTGAGTAGTCATTATAGTTCTAGTGTTTACAAAATCCAAGCTATTTGGGACATTTTATACGGTGCTGGTGTTATGTCGAACACCGAAGAAGATGGAAGCAGCGACACCACAAAAAAGCTAAATTCGGATACTTTGTTAGAAATACAGCGTTCTAAATAATAGGAGTAGATTGCTCCAATGTCGAAATAGATATAAAATAAAAAAATCCCGGGCAACCACGCACCGGGACTATTTTAAACCAACCAAATGAAAATATTTTTTAACTTTTAACTATGTTTTTTAGTTATTAATTAAGTAACAATTCTCGTGCCAAAGTGGTTTTCTGTTGGTTAAATATTTTGTGATTCTCGAATTTCTTCCTCAATTTTTGCTTTTTTTACTTTTGCTTGTTCTAATTTCCATTCTTTCATCAGCACGCTTTGTTTTATTTCCTCCAAAGAATCGTGTACGATGCCTACAATAATTTGGTTTAAATCTTGATTTGCTGGATGTGAACGATCTAAAAATGACTCAATGATGCCGTGTGTAAGCTCTTTTACGCCTCTGGTATTATCAGGCGCAATGATGTCGAGCATGATTTTATCAATCGTGTTAAAGGTTATATCCGCGACAGCACGATCCAGTGTTTCTTTTATAAAATTGCCAATTCCAGGAATATAATTTAAGGTTTTTAGCTCTTGGTTTTCATGAATGGCTGCTTTCAGCTTTTTAAATAAATATTCTTGTAATTCGCTCCGATATTGTGTGTAGGAAATATTAATCGCCTGCCCAACACGGTCGCTCAAATAATCGACAATTTCTGCTTCTTTTGGTTTAACCACATTTGACACAATTTTTTCCATTAAAGGTGAGCCTTTTTGCACCTCTTCTTGCGCCATTGATATCATCTTTGCAATCACACGGTCGGCAACTTCTTCCACTAGCACATCTGATACAAATGCCGATTTTTTGAAAACATAGGTTTTAGTTAAATCAAAAACACCTAAGCGTTGCAAACGATAAACCAATCCGAACAGCCTTACAACAGCAAAAAAATTAAACCCTTTGATAATAGGAATACACATGATTACATCATACCAATGTACAAATGGATAAAACCACCATTTATCATATTTTTTTCTGTAAATACTGCGTATCCAACGATATAATAATTCGGCAATATAGATGCCAACAAAAATTAGGTCGTAATGAAAGACGTGTTCAAATACATTTTCGGCATACCAATCGTGAAAGCGTGGCAAAACATAATGAATACCTGATGCAATTGCATTGAACTGAAACAAAAATCCAAAAAACAAATAAAGTAGATTGATGATGACAATAATCAACATGGTCATATCCATCCAAAACAAATGCGATGAATCAGCAGAGCGTAATTTCTGCATGTCGATCTTAAACATGCTACGTGCCTTGTCTAACATGCGTTGAAGATAGGGAAATTTTATTTTTATGACTGCCTTATTCAATTACATAAGGACTTATG
>JADKZZ010000075.1 GCA_020848475.1 Chitinophagales bacterium
ATGAACACCAAAGAAACCGAAGAACAGAGTTCCGCGTAATAGGTGGCAACATCAACCTCAAATCCTTAGAACGCTTCGACATGCAAGTAGACCCTTGTAAAGTTTGTCCGTTCTAAAATGAATAGATTTATTCTTTATATAAAAATAGCCTTCGATTAAAGAAGGCTATTTTTTTTACTATAAATTTATGGAAAATAGCCATAATCGGTCTCTCAATAGATAAACCGATTATGATGAAAGAAAAGTTATTGCATTTTATTTGGCAGAATAAATTATTCAATACCAAAACACTGATTACGGCAGAACATAATGAGTTACAAATCTTAGATTTTGGCAGATACAATACTGATGGCGGTCCAGATTTTTGTAATGCTAAAATAAAAATTGATGATGTGGTTCTTGTAGGAAATATTGAACTACACGTATATGCATCAGATTGGAAATTACATAAGCACGAACAAGATAAAAAATACAACAATGTGATATTGCATGTCGTATATTTTCATGATTACGATATACCTAATATAAATACATTAGTGCTAAATGGACGGATTTCAATTCGATTGTTAGAACGATATCAATCGCTTATGCAATCAAAACAAGAAATTGTTTGTCGAGCACATATCAATGAAGTGGATACTTTTACTATAGAAAATTGGAAAGAACGATTGCTTATCGAACGTTTTGAATACAAATCAGCATATATTCTACAACAATTAAAACATCAGCAAAACGACTGGGAAAAAACTTGCTATCACCTTATAGGTAAGTATTTCGGTAGCCACATCAATAATGATGCATTTGAATTGTTGTGCAATTATTTAGATTATAAAATATTACTCAAACATCAAGATAACATCTTTCAACTGGAAGCATTATTGTACGGCGTTGCCGGATTTTTAAATAAAGATTTCATTGAAATATATCCAAGAAAATTAAAACAGGAATATCAATTTTTAAAACATAAATATGGCTTACAGCAAATGCAAGAACATCATTGGCAGTACTTACGTATTCGTCCGATTTCTTTCCCAACGATACGTATTGCATGGTTTGCAAGCTTAATGCAATCGATGCCACTCATGCAAAATCTGGTGCATACACAGACCAGTAGGCAAGCCTTAGATAATATTGATGTTTCTGAGTATTGGAACTCACATTATATGTTTGATAAAATTAGCAAGATAAAATCCAAAAAAATGGGCAGTGAATTTAAAGCAATTTTACATATCAATGTAATAGCTCCTCTTTTATATGCCTACGCTAAATACAGCAACGACGAAAAGTATAGAACTGCTGCCTTTGAAATTTTGTACACAACAAAACCTGAAACAAATGCAAAAATAAAATTCTTTGATGGTATGAATTTACAGCAACAACATGCATTTGACACACAAGCCCTGATAGCGCTTTATGATCAATATTGCTCTAATAAACGATGTTTGAAGTGTGGAATTGGTAATAAAATTTTACGAAACAATCAGACAACAAATGCTATTAATTTTGCATAACTTTATTGTGTGTTAGAAAAGCCTTTTAAAATATTCCAATCTCGGACACTGCGTGATGTCATCGAAATCAATGTTTATGGCGTCTGTGCATATTTAGGACGTAAATTATCTATGCCATCTAAACGTGTTCGTCTATTTTTTATCTACACTTCTTTCATTGCATTAGGCTCACCTATTATTATTTATCTGATTCTTACTTTCGTGCTTAATTTACGCTATATGATAAATAACAAACGAAATCCTGTTTGGGATATTTAATAAATAGCATTAATGCCATTGTAGTAAAATCGAATGAAAAAATCAGCACCAACTATTAATCTATCAGCGGAACAGATTATTCAGAAATTAGAAATTTTTTGTGCTTACAGAGAACGCTGCTCTTCCGAGATAATACAAAAAATGGTGCAGCTAAAGGTCGAACAAAATGATTATAATACTTATATAGATTATCTCAGAGATAATAATTTTTTTAATGAAGAGCGTTATGTTGCATCATTCGTTCGTGGTAAGGCAACAATCAAAAACTGGGGAAAAAGAAAGATTACACAAGCATTGCAACAAAAAAAAATTGACTCTAAATTAATACAAGAAAATATCGAAAATTTAGATGAAGGTGTTTATTTTATGCAATTGAATGATTTGATATTAAAAAAATTAGCAACGTTAAAAGCAAAAGATAATTTCGAAAAAAAACAAAAATTAATTCGCTTTGCAATGCAAAAAGGTTATGAACTACGCTGGATAAATGAAGTATTAAAAGAAATAAATTTATAAATATGAACAGAATAACATACACAGAAGGCTCACCATGGGAACCAATAATCGGCTATGCAAGAGCAGTAAAAACAGGTAATATCATCGAAATATCAGGCACAACGGCAACGGTAAATGGCGAAGTAGTTGGAAAAGGCGATGTGTATGAACAAACGAAATGTATTTTAGGAAAATTCGATAAAGTGTTACAAGAGCTTGGCGCAAGCATGAACGATGTTGTACGCACACGTATTTTCTGCACAGACATTTCACAATGGGAAGCCATCGGAAAGGCACATGGCGAGTTTTTTAGCGAGATAAAACCTGCAACAGGTATGTATCAAATTTCGAAATTAATTTCTGATGATTTATTAATAGAAATTGAGGCAACTGCGATAATAAACCAATAAACACTTGCAGTTTATTAGAATTTTAGTACCTTTATTTTTATGAAAACAAAAAAAATATCCTACCTTTTATTGTTGTTTGTTTGTGTTGCCACAATGGTCTCTTGTCGTGAAGGCGTTGGCTGTCCGGCTGACCAATATAACGATTGGAAAAAAATTGAAGCAGCCAGAAAACAACAATTAAAAAACCCAAACAATCCGAATAAAGGGAAAAATAAAAAAGGACCAAACGTAGTAGGTAATGGAGTGGTGCCGAAATAAACTGCTGTGCAATATTGCCATCATATCTTTAATGTTTGCCATTGCCTGCACAAAAAACACCACGCCACCTAGAATAGACACTCGTCAATTACCTAGCAAAATTATTCGCTACGAATATGACACATTAATTGGTGCAGAAAATCCACCATGCTGTGAAATTAAAATAGACTACAATTTTGAACTAAATAGATACGATAGCATTCGCATTGGCGATACAAGAAAATTCGATTTTGATTATTCCAAATTTGCTAATGAAGGCATTTTGCTAGCCGCTTACTCAGATATACATGGTGCATATGATAGAATTCATTTCAATACTCAGAAAAATATTATTGAAAAATTAGTGAGTAATGGCCAGACAGATTCTACTATAATGTCGTTTGATTCTTTAGGTAGAATTTTGTCTTTACAGTATGATGATGCATTTTCACCGCTAAATTCTACGATAGATTATTTATATAAATACGACACTATTTTTCGAACAAAGAAATACAACTCCAGTGCTTGCGAACAAGTAGATACGCTATTAACCATCTATAAAAAATTCAATAATCAACTGCCATATTTGATGTTGAGCGATTTTTATTCACCTTGTAATATAAGATTAAGAACAAGTTTGTTACACGCACTGCCAACTTCCAGCTATAACTATGCCATTCCTCGAACAGTGTTAAGTGGCGAAAATATGACAAGCTTTACATATAAAGCAGATGCAAAAGGTAGGTTGGCTTCCTTAAGTATAAGTACTATTAATAGGCTTAGTTTGCGTATTGTAGAACAAAGGCGATATGTGCTTGCGTATTGACCTTGTTTGAATATTCATCAGCTAATATTTCGCCAAAATCCATTGTCAATTTTTTGTTGTTGCAAGTATTGTTTTAGAACAATATTTTCTTGCTTTTGCAATGTTGCATCATCTTCTAACAAAGCAATGGCAGCCTTTCTAGCTTCTTCTATGATATGTCCATCGCTTGCGATATTGGCTATCTTTAAATCGATATTACCACTTTGTTGAGTTCCTTCCATATTGCCAGGCCCACGTAGTTCTAAATCCACTTCCGCAATCTTAAATCCATCATTGGTTTCTACCATCGTGTTGATACGCTTCTTGCCGTCAGCAGTCAATTTATGTGTCGTCATTAAAATACAATACGATTGCTCCGCACCACGACCAACACGACCTCGCAATTGATGTAATTGCGACAATCCAAAACGCTCTGCATTTTCTATAATCATCACACTAGCATTGGGCACATTTACGCCTACTTCAATCACCGTCGTGGCGACCATTATTTGTGTTTCACCTCTGATGAATCGTTGCATTTCAAAATCCTTATTTTCAGGCTTCATTTTACCATGCACGATACTCACACAATAATCTGGCAATGGAAAAGCACGCGAAATACTTTCAAAACCATTCATCAAATCTACCAAATCGCTTTTTTCACTTTCTTCAATTAATGGATAAACGATATAAACCTGACGTCCTTTTGCTATTTCATCTCGAATAAAACCAAACACAGCGAGTCGCTGCGACTCATAGCGATGCACCGTTTTTATTGGCTTTCTGCCAGGCGGTAATTCGTCTAGAATAGATACATCTAAATCGCCATATAATGTCATTGCCAATGTGCGTGGTATTGGCGTTGCCGTCATGACTAAAATGTGTGGTGCAATGTTGTTCTTTTTCCAAAGCTTTGCACGTTGCGCAACACCAAAACGATGTTGCTCATCAATAACAACTAAACCTAAATTATTAAACTGAACACTATCTTCTAACAAGGCATGTGTGCCTATTATTAGGTGTATTTCGCCATGTTGCAAACTGTGTAATAATTGCTTGCGCTCTTTTGATTTAGTTGAACCTGTGAGCAAAGCTATGCGAATGCCTATTTTATCACAAAGTTCTTTTATGCCAACATAATGTTGTTGTGCCAATATTTCTGTTGGCGCCATCATGGCTGCTTGGTAATTATTGTCGATTGCCATTAACATAGACAATAAAGCAACAATGGTCTTTCCAGAGCCAACATCACCTTGCAAAAGCCTATTCATTTGCTGTTGCGATAAAGTATCTTTTCTTATTTCTTTCAATACACGCTTTTGCGCATTGGTTAATGAGAAGGGCAATGCATCGTCATAAAACTTTTTAAAATAATGATCTACCTTTTCGAAATAAATTCCCTTTTCTCGTTTTCTTATGATTTTTAATTGCAATAATTGCAATTGTATCAAAAATAATTCTTCAAATTTTAGTCGCTTTATAGCCTCAGCTTGTAAACTTAATGTTTGCGGTAAATGTATGTTTTTTAAAGCATCAAATTTTCCAAATAGTTTATACTTATCCAGCAAATGCTTTGGCAGATTTTCTACAATATGTTCTGGCCTTAATTGTTGCAATAAAGTAAGCATTAGCTTAGCGATACCTTTGCTGTCTAAACTTTTTGCCTTCATTTTTTCAGATGAATTATATAATGCACGGAAAGTGCCAGCATCACTGTCGTTAAAAGTGGCTAGTTTTTCTAGCTCTGGATGTGTAATATTGAATTTGCCATTAAACCAGCTTGGTTTTCCGTATAAAATATAAGTTTCTCTTGGGTCTAAGCTATTCACCAACCATTTTACACCTTGAAACCAAACTAATTCAATCTCGCCATCATTGTCATAAAAAATAGCAGTTAAACGCTTGCCTCTGCCTTCGCCAATCTCGCGTATATGTTTCAATTTTCCTTTTAACTGAATATATGTTTGCGTGTTGTCAATGTGTTGTGTGGAATAAAATTTTGTTCGGTCAATATAACGATAAGGAAATAGTGTAAGCAAATCGCCAAATGTGAAAATCGAAGCTTCCTTTTTTAAAACAGCTGCACGCTCAGGACCAACTCCTTTTAGAAATTCAATAGGCGTAGATAAAAAACTATTGTTTGACACTTGCACAATAGCAAAGGTATGAAAAAGCATAAATTCAAATGCGAATAAGGATAATGAATTTTCATCTTATGAATGTGTGTTATCAATTTGACAAAAAGCAACTTGAATTTGTAATTAGTTTAGTAATTTTAAAAAATGGAAAAAAAGATAAACGCATTTTGCGATGACGCATTGGGCAAAATGGATGCAACAGCATTGGCAGCAGCAATTGCAAGTAAAAAAGTATCAGTCGATGAGGTAACAGCGGCAGCCATTGCTCGCGCAGAAAAAGTGAATCCGAGCTTAGGTGCCATCGTGCTTAGAACTTACGATGATGCTAAAAATACAGCACGATTAAAAACAAACGGCATTTTTTATGGCGTGCCCACATTTGTAAAAGACAATGATTTTATTAAAGGACTACCAACGCAAAAAGGTGCAATTGCATACAAATCAAAAATTGCTAAATCTAATAGCAAATATGTCAATCAATTTTTTTCTACTGGCGTAAATTGTTTAGGCAAATCTACACTACCAGAATTTGGATTTATTTGTAGCACAGAAAATGAAAACTTACAGGTTACTCGCAATCCTTGGAATATAGATTATACAACTGGTGGATCATCATCTGGCTCTGCAGCATTAGTAGCTAGTGGTGTGGTGCCTATTGCAACGGCTAATGATGGCGCTGGCTCAACGCGAATTCCTGCTTCGTGTTGTGGTTTAGTAGGTCTAAAGCCCACGCGCAATAGATTGTATTATATGCAAGGCACGGAGACATTGCCAGTAAACATTGCTTACCAAGGTGTTTTGACACGTAGTGTGCGCGATACTGCTGCATTTTATGCTGCTGCAGAGCAATTCCATCACCATAAAAAATTGCCAGCAATTGGACATGTTCAAACACCATTAAACAGAAAGTTGCGCATTGCTTATTTTGATAATTTACCAGAAGGAAAACAAGGACACATGGACGAAGATACCTTTCGTGTGCAATTGGAAAATGCAAAATTGTTAGAGTCATTAGGCCATTCGGTAGAACCGATTAAAGTGCCATTAGATGTGGAAGAAATGACGAAATACTATCTGACTTATTACGGTTTTTTAGCGTATATGTCTATTAATTTTGGTCGATTGTCACAAGGCGCAAAAGTGGATAAATCATTGGTGTTAGATCCTTTTACATTAGGCTTAGCTGATTATTTTTCCAACAGAAAATTAAAACTCATTGGCAATCTAAGAACATTAGTCAACGCCGCAAAACGCACAGAAGCTGAGTTGCAACAAAAATATGATGTTATCATGACTGCTGTTACTTCGAAACGCACACCTGAAATAGGCTATTTTTCGCCATTGCTTAGCTACGAGGAAATGGCATGGCGAGGTTCGGATTTGGCAGCATTTTTACCATTGTTTAATATCTCTGGTTCGCCCGCAATATCACTGCCTTTAGGTGTTGCTTCAAATGATATGCCAGTAGGCGTGCAATTTGTAGCACCTTATGGACAAGATAAATTATTATTAGAGTTGGCTTTGCAATTGGAACAAGCGAATCCTTGGAAGTTGATTTGTGATTAGTACCTAAAATTCTTTTGTCGTACTTGCTTTTAGTTTGTTTGCTTTTTTAAAGCCAATAACGGTCATTGGTATGCCTGAAATTAAACAAGCGCCACTTGGAATGTAACCCATCATGCTCACTACGGCAGCAGCCACATTTCCCCAGCCGTGCGTGTTTTTACTAACACTTGAATAAATAACTGCAAATGGCGTTGTGGTTAAAATTCCAGCTGTGCCTAAGCTAGTAAATACTAATCCTGCAATTTTTAAACGCTTTGCTCGTTTTAATTCTTTTTCAATATTCTGATTTTCTTGTCCGAAATAAGCTTTGTGAATATGAAGTGCTTGATTGCGCTCGACTATATTGTTATTCATCGCCATAAAATCAGCTTGCGCGAGTGCTGTAAAAACAGATAGCAAAATAAAGCACGAAAGGAAACCTATTTTCATGAAACTGTATTTTATTGTTTAAATATACAGTATGTTTTTTACAATTATTCCAATAATTTCAGATGATATTATTTCCATTGAAGTGACTCTACAATGTGTTCCACATCTTTTCTAAAATAAGCGACAGCAGGTGCAATAGAATCGACATTTGGTGATGCATAGAAATACAAAGAGCCACGTAAAAAATGGTGTGCACTGTCTGTAAGGTAAAACTGCACAGCGCTGGCAGCATTGCCACCAACATCATACATGATGCCACTTACATTTTTATTTTTTCCTGTAATAATGGTTTCGTCGATATAGTCAGCCTTTACTGTGTGTTTGAATGTGAGCTTGTAACTATCACGTATGAGTTTATCTAGTGGATTGGCAGTGCTTATGGCTGTATAGCTTAAATAAATCTTTGCTTTATACTCAGGAAAAATAATATTGAACCAACATGGATGATTGTTGAACTCTTCTGCATTAGAAGAGTCTTTTTGTATTTTTCCATAGCTTGGATAATCAAATGAAAATGGACATGATGTATTTTCATAAGTTACGAAAGTTCGATTCTTTGGAAAGTCAATTCTGAAATAGCCACTTTGTTTAGGCGTGTAATTTTCGCGGCAAGCAGTAAATGTTGTAATAATAATGACACTACAGAATATAATAATGAAACGATGAAATAATGTAGTAATATATCGATGTGACAATGTGTTCATGTAGGAATTAATTCTTATGCTCATAAATAAGTATTTATAATAGCTATTTTCATTTTCTTTGTGGATTGCTGTTTTAAGGAATAAATATCATTAGTTAGCAATCGTTACTTTCACTCTAATAACTCTTGTTTTGTCAGCTTCTAAAATTAAAAATGTAAAATGCTTAAAAGTGAGCACATCACCTTCGACAGGAATTTCAGCATTTAATTCTAAGACTAAACCAGCTAAAGAGTCAGCATCACCTCGTGCATCATCAAAAGTAGTTGTAGGCACTTCCAATACTTTACAAACATCGTTCAATGCTGTTCGGCCTTCAAATATATAATTGTAATTATCTATTTTCTTAAAATCAATTTCGCTGGCATCATCAAATTCATCTTTGATATCGCCAATGACTTCTTCCAAAACGTCTTCTAAAGTGACGATGCCTGAGCTACCGCCGTACTCATCAACAACAATTGCCATGTGCACACGTTTCGCTTGGAAGTCCTCCAGCAAGTCGTCTATCTTTTTTGATTCCGGTACAAACATAGCAGGTTTTATGAGTTGCTGCCAATTAAAATCTTTCGGTGCATCAATATAACGCAATAAATCTTTGATGTAAATAATACCGGCTACTTTGTCAAAATTTTCTTCTACAACTGGAATACGCGAGTAGCCAGATTCTCTCACAATACTTAATAATTCTTCAAAGTTGGCATTTTTATCTACAGCAACAACATCCATGCGCGAGTGCATGATTTGTGTGACCACGATATTGCCAAATTTTACAATACCTTTTAAAATTCGCGAATCATTTCTAATGGCTTCGTCATTTTCTTGCGATGTTGTAATGTCTATCGCTTCGTCAATATCTTTTGCCGTAACGTTGTTAGAAAAACCAGCTAATCTTTTTTCAAAAAAATTAGATGTAGCCAATAAAGCTCTGACAAAAGGTGAAAATAAAATATCGAATATTCTAAGTAAATGCACGGTGTGTCTCGCTACTTTATAGTATTGTTGTGTAGCATATAATTTCGGAATTACTTCGGCAAATAATACGATAATGAAGGTTTCAAATAAAATTTTTATAATCAATAATAAGGAGCTATTCGCTTCGATAAATTCGTGTTTCAATATCGTTTCCAATACATTCTCAAACATCAAAACAACAGCAAGTGTAAATAAAGTAGTCGTCAGTACAAACGTTGCCAAAAACCGTCGAGGTTTTTTGATAAAATCTAAAATAATGGCATCTGTCTCATCATTACTTCGTTCAAGCTCATTTATTTCTTGCGTTGTAAAAAGAAAAATGGCCACTTCGACAGCACACATCATGGCGGTGAAAATGAGCAGTATTAAAGTGAAAAGTAGCTCAATGGCTACGGTCGCATTAAATGTATTGAATACTTCACTTGTGGAAGTGCCGAGTATAGCTTGTAATAAAAAGGGTATGGGTATGCCGTCGTCCAAAGTATTGTAATTTCTTATCTGTTAAAATGGCAAATCGTCGTCCATTGTCGGTTCTGAATTGTTGTCTGTCGCAACATTCGATTCCGTATCAGTTTTTTGTTCGTTGTTTGCCGTATTTGTTGTTGCGCCAGGCTCTCTTTTATCTAATAGTTGGAAGTTTTCAACCACTATTTCTGTTGTATAGCGTTTGTGATTTTCTTTGTCTTCCCAAGAGCGTGTTCTCAACTTTCCTTCCACAAATATAGTATTTCCTTTCTTTAAAATACGTTCTGCACGCTCAGCAACACCACGCCACATGACAATGTTATGCCATTCCGTTTGCTCTGTATAACTACCATCTTGGTTTTTGTATGACTCGTTAGTGGCTAATGGGAAATTACAAACCGTAGTCGTTGCGTTTATTTTTCTCACTTCTGGATCTTTGCCTAAACGACCTATTAAGATTACTTTGTTCACACTCATGGTTTCGATTTTACTTGTAAAAAAAGCTACTTTTTGACAAAAGTCAAGTATTATTATTTTAACTAAGTTAAATAAATTAATCGAACCTGCAAATAGCTGTGTATTATTTTTGGGAATACATACTTTGTTAAATCTCGTTTTATGGCGTGAATTACAACAGTATTTTGCCTAGGTAAACTGCTTAATTTTATTTCGTAGAAATGCGCATGAATCGTCTGGTGTGTAAGTTCTTGTTTGAAGGAAAAACTTGATGTAGTACTTAGTTTCTTATTGCTTCCAAAAATAGATTTGGTGTCATTTGGCAATGTATGGTCTATTGTTTCGATCATCGGAAATTCAAATAAGCCATGCCAAATGTCATTCTGCATGCGTTGTTGTATGAGTATATGTGCCGTATTATGTATGACGAAATAATGGAAGTGCCTTGTTGTTTTTGTTATTTTTTTCGTCTTGACAGGCAAATGTTGTATTTTATCTTGTGTCAAAGCAATACATGTTGAGCTAAATGGACATTGATTACATAAAGGATTTGATGGTTTGCAAACTAATGCACCAAAATCCATAATGGCTTGGTTGTATAAAGCTGCATTGTCTTTGTCGAGTAATTGTTGTGCAATTTCTTCAAAATGCTTCTTGCCAAGTGTGCTGTCAATAGGAATTTCAATTCCAAAAACACGTGCCAAAACACGATATACATTGCCATCTACAAGAGCGTAAGGCAGGCCATAGGCAAACGAAGCAATGGCGGCAGCGGTGTACTTGCCAACACCTTTTAGTTGTAATATTTCAGGATACGTATTCGGAAAATGACCATTGTGCTTTTCCATGATTTGTATGGAAGCCTGATGTAAATTTCGTGCTCTTGAATAATAACCTAAGCCTTCCCAAAGTTTCAAGATTTCATCTAATGGTGCTTTTGCCAATTTGCTTATAGTCGGATACTTTTTTACAAATGCCAAATAGTAAGGAGTGCCTTGCGCTACACGAGTCTGCTGTAGAATAATTTCTGACAACCAAATTTTGTAAGCATCATTAGTTTGTTTCCACGGTAAATTTCTTTCATTCGGATTATACCATTGCAGTAATTTTTTAGAAAAAGTACTCATTGATTTGCAAAATAAGATTTATTGAAAATAGTACCGCATTATTATCAGAAATATTATTAGATGTAACTTTCAGATGTTAGATAAGTCTCATAAAAATAAATACAAATAACAGTATTAATTTTTCGTAACTTACACATTTTCTTATTGATATTTCGTGTATATTAGTGAGTTAGTTGGAAATAATTTTGCATTTTTGTACTTCATTAATCGATAAGCATGAGAAAAGCAGATATCATCACCACAATTTCAGAGAAAACAGGTGTACCTAAAGTAGATGTATTAGTAGCCATGGAGGCTTTCTTCAAAGAAGTAAAAGACACATTGGCTGATGGTGAAAATTTGTACGTACGTGGCTTTGGAAGTTTTATCGTGAAAACACGTAAAGCGAAAATTGGTAGAAATATCAAGAAAAATATTGCCATAGAAATTCCTGAACATCAAATTCCGGCATTCAAACCATCAAAAGTATTCGTGGAGCAAATAAAAGAATCCAGCGAAAACCGTTTAAAAAATAAAGAATAAGACTTAAAACGTGCAGAAGGGACAGATAGTATTAGGATTAGGTGCACTTATACTCGTATTGGCGCTATACTTTGGCGGAAAAACCAAAGAGAAGAAAGAAAGTAACACAACGCATGCCGTACCCGCAGGACTCAGTTTTGAACAATACGAACAGAGTCAGCTCGAAAAAATAGAAGCTACAGCAAAAGAAGAATATAGTTCCTTGCTTTCTGCCATTAAAAATACTGGGAAGGCAGATACTGCAAAATTGCACCACGACAATTTGGCTTTAGCAAGCTTCTGGCATCGCCAAAACAATCCTGCTTTACATGCTTATTACTATTATCAGGCAATGACCGCCAATAAGAGTAAACAGACATTGGAAAGTGTAGCAGACACGCTGGTTTATGCATATAAAACAACAGAAGACTCAGTAATTTTAAATAATTTGATTACCTTTGCGCTCCGCTCTTACGAAGAAGCCGTGAAGCAAGATACCAGCGATGTTGATTTGCGCTTGAAATTGGCAGAAGCATATATTCAAGGCTCACAAGAACCAATGAAAGGTGTGGCTATTCTCAAAGAGTTGGAAAACAAGCATCCAAATGATATCAATATTTTGATGTCTTTAGGCAGGCTTTCTATCCAATCTGGACAGCTGGATAAAGCTAAAGAGCGCTTGAAGAAAATTTTAACGTTAGAACCACAAAATAGAGAAGC
>JADKZZ010000076.1 GCA_020848475.1 Chitinophagales bacterium
CAAACTGGTCCTGCAAGAAGAAATGATGTCGAAATTATTGACAAGCATCTTACTATGCTAAAAGAGGAAGACTCACAACTGTTTCAAATTTATCAATTATTGACAAATTCGATTTTGAAAATGTATTCTTAATGCATGTATATCCAAAAAATAGCTTACAAAAATTAGACTTTCCTTTTATTCTAAAAGAATTAGAAAATCTATGTAGTGGTAGCTTGGGAAAAGCATTATTACAAGATTTATCGTTTATTACTAACGCAGATGAAGTAAACAAACAGTTACACTTTGTAAAGGAATTAAAAGAGATTATTGAAAATGATACGCAGCTTCCTCAATATGGATTTAATACATTACCATTTTTAGAGAAACTACAAATTGAAAATTATTTTTTAGAAGTAAAAGAATTAATTGCAGTTTACTTTTCATTAAGCGCCGCCGCAGATGTGTTTAGGTTTTTTACGCCAAAAGCACGTCAGCTATTGTATCCTTTCTTGTCGGAGAAAGTGGCTGAATATCAAATTGAACTTGGTGTAATTGCTTCTATCACTAAAGTGATTGATGTTGACAAAGAAATTATCAGAGATAATGCAACACCAGAATTGTCAAAAATTCGAAAAGATATTCAACATAAAATCCAAGATATAAATGCAGTTTTTAGAAGAGTGTTGTCTCAGTATAAGCAACAAAATTTTTTAGCAGAAACAGAAGAAACGGTGCGTGATGGCAGAAGAGTACTTTCTGTAAAAGCAGAATACAAACGCAGTATAAGAGGATTAATTACCGATGAGAGCGACAACGGTTCTATTACATTTATTGAGCCAAATGAAACGCTTTTCCTAAATAATGAACTGACGGAACTGTACTTGCTGGAGAAACGAGAATTGTTGAAAATATTGATATCGCTCACCAATTACATTCGGCCACATAAATCAACACTCGACAAATTGCAGCACTTAATGGCTGACTTAGATGTCATTCGCGCTAAAGCTTATTTTGCGATAAACTTCAATTGCAATATGCCGCAATTGTCAAATGAGCCAATCATTCATCTTCGCGAATTTGTGCATCCTGTTTTGTTTTACCATCATCAAAAACAAAATAAACCAATTATTGACAATGCGATTTTTTTAGATGCAAAAAATAGGATTGTCGTTATCTCTGGCCCAAATGCAGGTGGAAAATCTATTGTATTAAAATCGATTGGTTTAATACAGTTGATGTTACAATTCGGTATGTTGATTCCAGCAAAAGAAAATTCTATTGTCTCTATATTTGAAAATTTATTTGTTGATATTGGTGATGAGCAATCCATAGAAAATGATTTGAGTACATATAGTTCACACTTATCAAATATGAACTATTTTTTAAGCCACGCATCGCGCTCTACATTAGTGTTAATTGATGAAATGGGCATGGGCACTGATCCAGCATTAGGTGGTCCAATGGCAGAAGCTATATTAGAGAGTCTGCATCAAAAACAAGCGTTTGGGGTCGTTACCACTCATTTCAATAATTTAAAAGTTTTTGCAGCAAATACTGCTGGCATGCAAAGCGGCGCAATGGCATTTGACACACAGCAATTAAAACCATTATATCAATTGCAATTAGGGCAACCTGGCAGCTCATTCACATTCGAAATTGCACGTAAAAGTGGCTTGTCATCAAAAATTATACAACAGGCAAATTTGAAAATTGGCGATAACAAAAAAGCGTTAGATGATGTGCTCACAGATATTCAAACTGAAAAACATTTCATAAAAGGATTGCGCAAAAATGTACAACAAAAAGAAACACAATTGCAGGACTTGACCAATAGTTATACGCAGTTGAATAAAGATTTAGAGAAAGAAAAAAAACGATTGCTAAAACAATATGAAGCACGCTTGTTAGAAAGGTTTAATGCGGAAAGTAGAAATCTGGAAAATGAGATGCGCGAATGGAAAGAACAAAAAGATAGTAAAGAAAAGTTTATTACGGTCAGAAAATTTATAGATAATAACAGAGAATCAATCGAACGTAAATTAGATGATGCGCCAGTTGAAAAATCAAATATCAACAACAAAGAATTAATTGTAGGCGCAAAAGTTAAATTATTAGAAGGCACCGAAATAGGCGAAATACTTTCATTAAAAAATAATACAGCTGTAGTTGCATTCGGCAGTATGCAATCAACAGTAAAACTGCATCAACTACAATTAATACAAGAATCATCGAAAGAAGTAAGGACTAGCAGGAATAAATTCTCCTCCAAAATTTTAGTAGAAAAAAGTGAATTTGATAATAGTTTAGACATTAGAGGAATGCTTAAAGATGAAGCCATTTTAGCTTTAGATAATTATATGGACAGGGTCGTAATGTATGGCATTCATCAACTGAAAATAATACACGGCAGAGGCACTGGCGCACTTAAACAAGCAGTTCATTTCTATTTAAAAAAATATCCTCATGTAAAGACTTTCCGTGTAGAAGCCGAACAATTTGGAGGCGACGGAATTACCATTGTGGAAATGAAATAAATTTCGACTATTGTGAAAAGTTTTATTTTGCCGTATTCCAGCTAAAATCTTATATTTATACTAAATCTTTTTGCTTATGACAAAGACATACGCTTTGTTTATATTTCTTATTGCATTCAGTATAACTGTTTTTTCAAAAAATAATTTACAACTCGTAAAAATTGACCCTGCAATTTTACAATCTACTTCTGCGCGAACTTCTACTCAAAATTTTAGATTCAATAATGTAGATTATCTTACCATACAAACAATAAATAATAATGCTGATTATTTAGTTCAACAGGGTTTTTCTATAGAAGCTTACTTAGGCAATGGATATTATCTAACATCTATCAATAGTAATGTCTCAAATAAAATAAATGCATTGCCATATTCTTCTATATCGTATTTGTCAAGCGAAAGTAAAATTGATAATAGTTTATTGTCAACTAATACAGCACAAGAGGTATGCGTATTGCTGACTTCAACGATTGATGAAAGTAGGCTTGCTAATATTCTTTCACAACATGGTATTCACATCAATAATTTTAATTCGAAATATCACAGTTTTAATGCTACTTTGAATAATCAACAAATACTGGATTTATCTACATATCCTTTTGTTATTTTCATTTCAAAATATTATAGCACTCGAAATCCATTAATGTATGAAAGCTTGTTGATGACAGGTACCAATCAAGTGCAAGAAGTGCAACCTTATGGTTTTAATTTGAAAGGCAATGGTGTTACAGTCGGCGTTTGGGACGAAGGCGCATTCGGTGACCATATCGATTTGCCAAAATCCAAAAATTTTGTTGTTGATAAAACATATAGCTCATTTATTTCCATGTATCATCCGACAGAAGTAGGTGGCTGTATTGCTAGTGCAGGGAATTTATTTCCTTCTATAAAAGGCATTGCACCTCAATCAAATATAGTGTATTGGGACGTCGCAGGTGATATTTTGCAAGAATTGGAAACAGGCAAATCGACTTATAATGTAGATATTTCCAACCACTCTTATAATTTCGTTTCTACAAATTGTTTCCAATCCGGATTGTATATTCCTGAAGCAGCCAATTTAGATAAAATCGTACATGAGCAACCAACATTATTACCTATAGTTGCTGTTGGTAATACTGCAGCTGCTAATTGTGCCATTGCTACTGATACATTTAGCTCTGTCGATATTGGTTTTCAAGGTTGTAAAAATGCCATTACAGTAGGTTGGTTATTTGGCAATGAAAAATTAGTAGAAAACAGCGGTCGAGGTCCTACAGAAGATGGTCGATTAAAACCTGAATTAGTAGCAAAAGGATTTGCTGTGAGTGCCTTAGTTCCTAATGATGGCATTTCAGCAGTATATGGTTCTTCGTATGCAGCACCCCAAGTTGCAGGTATTGCAGCTTTGCTGACACAACAATATAAACAACAGTTTGCTCAATTACCGAATGCGGCATTGTTAAAAGCAATCTTGTTTAATACAGCACGAGATTTAGGAAATGCAGGTCCTGATTACATGTATGGTTTTGGAAAACCAGATGCATTCAGAGCAGTAAAATCTATTTCTAATCAACAGTATTTTGAGAATACTGTAAATCACCAATCAATACAAACACACTCGTTTTCTTCACCAGCAAATACGCATCAATTAAAAGTTACCTTGTCGTGGACAGATAAAGAAGGGAGTTCACTTGCACAAAAATCTATTGTCAATAATTTAGATTTAAAAATAGTAACACCAACTGGTGATACTGTTTTGCCATGGAAGCTCAATCCTCAGAGTCCTAAAATTATTGCACTACACGGCATTGACAATATTAACACCAATGAACAGATTACTATTGATAATCCATTGGAAGGAAATTATACAATCGTTGTAAAAGGTACAGATGTGCCTTTCGGTCCACAAACTTATGCAGTAGCATATCTTACGCAAGAACGCAAGATTGAAATAACGCATCCGAATGGAGGTGAAATGATAGATGCAGGAAACAACATAATACGTTGGTATGGAAATGGTATCGATTCATTGTCATTAATAGAATTTTCATCAGACAATGGCGCAAACTGGCAAACAGTGGTGAATAATAAAATGCTGTCTGCAAAAACGCATACATGGAACGTTCCGGCAACACCGAGCACACAGTGTTTAATTAGAATTACTTCAGGAAATAATGTTGATGTGTC
>JADKZZ010000077.1 GCA_020848475.1 Chitinophagales bacterium
CCATCAGAATTTGTCTCAATCTTTACTAAACCACTCAAAAATGCTGCTCGCGACACCAAATCGCCACCTCGTTTATGATCTGGATGTCTGTCTTGTTTTGCATTAACCAAAACGATGGAAGGTTGAAATTTTCTGATTACTTGGATAACTTTCAGCAGATGTGCTTCATCAATTTCGAAAAAACCATCTTTAAATCCTAAATTTTCACGGTGATGAATGCCTAATATTTGCGAAGCATTTTTTGATTCTATGGCACGAATTTCTGCTGTACCACGCGAGCCTAATTCACCTTGTGTAAGATCAATGATGCCTACTTTATAGCCTAATTGAATGTGTTTTAGCACAGTTCCACTGCACGACAATTCTACATCATCAGGATGCGCTGCAAAAACCAAAATATCTAATTTCATAACATTTATTGCGCTACAAAATTACTTACTTTTTCAGTAATTCTTTAATAGAAGATTTTATTTTGGCAGCATCAGGTTTGGTGGTCGGCACAAAATAATCGACGACAAGTCCATTTTTATCAAGCAAATATTTTTGAAAATTCCATGTTGGATGCGTCACCAAATTTAAACCAGCTGCATTGTTGCCTAAAAAATTAAAAATTGGATGTTGCAGCGCTCCTTTTTTTACATGAATTTTTTCCATTATCGGAAACGAAACACCATAATTGATTTTACAAAAATCAGCGGCTTGTTCTGCTGTGTTTGGTTCTTGCTTGGCAAAATCATTGCTTGGAAAACCTATAATTTCGAAGCCTTCATTTTTAAATTCTTGATATAGCGCTTCCAATTGCTCAAATTGAGGTGTTAATCCACATTTCGATGCAGTATTGACTACTAATAAAACTTTGCCTTTATAGTCAGCAAAATCGACTACTTTATTTTGAGCGTTTTTCGCCTGGAATTGGTGTATGGAATTGTTCATGTTGTATCAAATAATTTGTACCGTCAGTGTGATAAATATATTGTAAACGTTGTATATAATTTTCAATTTGTTTGTCCTCTCCGCTTGGATCGTATTCAGCTTTTAAATCTAAGTCGAAAAACTTACCAGCAAAATTCCACCAAAAAGCTTTCCAATTGCTACGATATTCTTTTAATAATTCAAAAACGGTTTGTCCAGTTTCTCGATTAATCAGTTTGATTAAATATTTGCCTTGTGTGCGCGACATATTCCTCAATGTTGTTTCAAACTCAGCTCTTAAAACCTTTTCACATTCATTCAAATAACGTTTTCGCTCTTTTTTAGTTTTGCAATTTTGCAAATCTTCATCAATTTTTTTTGTCAAGCGTGCGGTTCGCAATGCATATGGATACACTTTACGCAAATATCGCATTTGCCATTCTTGCAAATCTACTTTCTCTAACTTAGATGCTGTTACTAATATTGGTTCTAAAATAATCTCTTCTAGCGTGTCGCCATCAATTATCATTTGTGGCAAAACAATTGTATCTCTTTCTGATTGTGCATGAACAGAAAAAGAAAAAATGCATACAAAAAAGAAGAAGCTAATTATTTTCACTGTATCTGTTTATAATTACATTTAGAATAAACAATTATTGTTCCAAAAAGATTCATTAAATTTCAACATAAAATTGAACTAATTATTTTGTTTTCATTCATTTTTAACGTAAAATAGCTAAACTATATAATATTTCTATGTGGTAACATGAAATTCCTGTTTATAATATGTATTTTTTGTTTTATTGCTTGTACTAACAGTACTCCTTCTCTCCTATTAAACAATGAGAAGCAAATCGATTATTTCGATGCTAAGTATCAAGAAAATCAACGTGTAAATGTAGTAGTTGCTCAAAATTATATCGATTCGCTTTTGCAATTTTCCATTGAAAAGAACTCTATAAAAGGTGTGGCTATTGCTACATTAAACAGAGGAATATTGGAAAATATAAAAGGCAATTTCAATTTGGCTATTCAACAAAATGAAAAAGCTTTAGCATTATTCAAAGAATTAAAGGAAGATACACTAACAGCAAAAGCATTGCAGGCACTTGGTGTAAATTTTTGGCAAAAAGGCGAAAACGACAAAGCTTTACAACTTTTTTTAGAGTCGTTTGATATTAATGAAAAATTACAATTAGTCAATGAAATGGCATCGAATTATAATTCGATTTCTATGATATATCAATCTAAACACAATATCAAATTGGCAGAAGAATATGCCAACAGAGCCATGGACTTGATAAAAGGAAATGCGCCGGCAAAATCGCATATTTCTATTCTACACAATATGGCAAATATATACGGCATGCAAGAAAAATATCAAGCCGCCTTGCGATTAGATAGTATTGGTTTAGCCTATTGCAATCAACTAAATATTCAATTTAATAAATCAATGTTTTATGACAATATCGCAAATTGTTATTTTTTTATGAAACAATATGATACTTCTATTTATTATCATACTAAAGCAATTTCAATTGACTCTTCTTTTGGCAATAAAAAACAATTAGGCGACACGTATAACAATCTCGGTTACATATATGCAGTTCTAAATGATGTAGATAAAGCAGAATTTTATTATTTGCAAAGTATTCAATTGTGCAAAGAAACAGGCTATAAAATTGGCATTCAAAATGCATTATCTCATTTAAGTAATTTATATTACACACATCAAAAACCTAATGAAGCATACGAATTATTAAGTGAAAGCATAAGCGTAAAAGATAGTATTATAAGTGATGCATCAGAACAAAAAATTGCGGAATTGCAAACCTTATTCGAAACAGAAAAAAAGAAGAAAAAAATTGCAGAACAAGACCTAAAAATTAGCAGGAGGAATATTTTACTCATCACCTTATTTTCCATTTTGGTGTTATCATTAATTACTTACTATTTATTTTATAATAGGTACAAATCAAAACAAGAACAAAAACTACAACAAGAACAATTAAAAAGCGAACTCAAACGTACGCAAGCCATTTTAGAATCTGAAGAGAAAGAAAGGCAAAGACTTGCACGCGAATTACATGATGGCGTTGGACAATTATTATCTGCTGCAAAATTAAACTTGAGTGCAATTCAAACTGCTGAAATAAAAAGTGCTGGACAAATTATTAATTCGATGAAAATCATCGACGATTCAATTACAGAAATAAGAAGCATTTCACACAATATGGTGCCTGATGCATTGCAAAAGAATGGACTAGTTTTCGCTGTAGATAACTTCATTGAAAAGTTAAATCAATTAAAAGAACAAGAAATTTCTTTTGAATATTATGGATACGTAGAAAATATGTTAGATGATGCAGCAAAGCTAATGTTATATAGAATTATTCAGGAAGCAGTAAATAATGCAATTAAATATGCTGAGGCAAGCACAATTGCTGTGCAGCTCTCTGCTGATGAACATGAAATTTCTTTAATAATTGAAGATAATGGCAAAGGATTTGATATAGAAAATATAAAGTCTAAAAATGGTATTGGATTAAGAAACATGCAATTGCGAACAGATTATTTACATGGAAAATTAAATATTGAATCATCAGAAAAAAATGGTACTACTTTAATAGTGGAAATTCCACTATCTTAACGGCATTCAAAAAAAATGAAAAAACACAAAATAATTTTAGTAGATGATCACCAAATGTTGATTGATGGCTTATCAGCCATTTTAGCCAATAATGACGAATTTGAAATTATTAAAACTTTCACCAATGGTAATAAATTATTACAAGAAATTGACACGCTAAATCCAGACATCGTATTGACAGATATTAGCATGCCTGAAATTGATGGATATGAATTAACAAAAAAAATTAAAGAATATAATGACAATATCCATGTCATTGCATTATCTATGTCTGGTAGCATTGCTAATATCAATAAAATGCTTGATGTTGGTATATCAGGTTATGTTTTGAAAAATGTAGGTAATACCGAGCTTACAGAAGCCATTCATAAAGTTATCCAAGGAAAAATGCATTTTAGCGATGAAGTGATGGAAGAAATGGTAAAAAACAAACACACCAAACAAGAAAAACAGCGAGAACAAACTAAATTTACAGAACGCGAACTCGAAATTTTAAAACTAATTATTGAAGAATTTAATAATGCTGAAATTGCAGATAAACTATTTATCAGTGAGCGTACCGTGGAAACGCATCGCAAAAATATGATTAGAAAATTCAATACCAAAACTATCGTCGGTCTTATCAAATATGCGATGGACAATAAATTAGTTTAATACTACGTACTAGCACGTAGTAACAAATACCACATAATACTAGTATCCAAAAAGACTTTATAAGCTTAGTTTTGACTATAATTATTTATGGACAAAAACCATAAAATAAAAACGGAGTTCCAAAGAACTCCGTTTTATATTTATATTTCATGCTTCATTGTTTAATGAAATTTTTCTGCTAAATAACGCTCTGCATCTAAGGCCGCCATGCAACCACTGCCTGCAGATGTTACCGCTTGTCTGTATATCTTATCTTGTACATCGCCAGCAGCAAAAACACCTTCAATGTTTGTTTTTGTCGAACCTGCAATTGTAGTAATATAACCAGTGTCATCCATGTCTATCCAGCCTTTTACGATATCAGAATTTGGCTTATGACCAATGGCCACAAAAAAACCTTCAATTGGAATTTCTGTTATTTCATTTGTTTTATTGTTTTTCAATCGCACAGCTTCTACTTTATTGCCACCAAGCACTTCATCGGTCTCGCTGTTCCAGTAAACAATAATGTTATCTTTTGCCAACACACGGTCTTGCATTATTTTAGAAGCACGCATTTTTTCACTTCGTACAATCATGTGAACTGTCGGACAAAGATTAGATAAGTATAATGCTTCCTCGCAAGCAGTGTCACCAGCGCCTACAATAGCAACTACTTTTCCTTTAAATAAAAATCCATCACAAACTGCACAAGCAGAAACACCGCTGCCATTTAGCCTTTTTTCAGAAGGAATACCAAGCCATTTCGCTTCTGCTCCTGTTGCGATAATTACAGCTTTGGCATGTATTTCTGTTTCTTCATCAATCCACACTTTATGTATGTCGCCAGAAAAATCTACTTTCGTAGCCATACCAAAACGTATGTCAGCACCTACTCTTTCAGCTTGTTTTTGAAAATCATCCATCATTTTCGGTCCAGTTACTGCATCAGGATAGCCAGGATAATTTTCAACATCAGTAGTTGTCATCAACTGTCCGCCTGGTTGCAAGCCTGTATATAATACTGGTTTTAAATTTGCACGTGCAGCGTAAATGGCTGCAGTATAACCAGCAGGACCAGCTCCTATGATTAAGCAATTAACGGTTTCTATCATATCCAATAATTATAAATTGAGAATAAACTTTGTATAATAACAATGCGCAAAAATAAATAGTTCTGCTTTTATATTGCTAAAATATTATTATGAATTGTCAACACTTGTTCTATTAATGGTTGAGAATAATCATTGTATATAACAAAATCAGCACGAGCTATTTTTTCTTCATCAGGAATTTGTTTCTATATACGCTCGAGTACCTCTTCTCTACTTAAGTAATCGCGCAGCATAGTTCGGCTAATTCTATCTTCTAAAGTAGCAGCTACTACGATTATTTTGTCGAAAAGCGTATAACTTCCTGTCTCAAACATGATGGCAGCTTCATATAAAACATATGGTTTGTCATTGTGCAATGCATACCAATGTATAGTATCTTGAAAAACTGCTGGATGAACAATCTGATTTAATTTTTGTAGAATGCTTTTATCTTGAAATGCTTTAGAAGCAATAAATTTCCTATTCAATTCGCCATTATCCGTGTATGCTTCATTACCAAATAAAGATTTGATGTTTTCAATAAGACTATTGTCTGTAAGCATCAACTCTTTCGCTCGTGTATCAGCATAATACACAGGTACACCTAACGTCTCAAATATTTTACAAACCGTAGTTTTTCCACTACCAATGCCACCTGTGATGCCAATTTTCAACATAAAACATAATAAGCAAATAGTATCGAATCTTATTTTACCTCTACACTTGGCGTTGCATTGATAACTTTCGACAGTTCAGCATTAATGGCAGATTTTTCCATTTTCAAACGAGTTGGTCCATCAACTTGTATTAAGAATGTTTTGTCTTCATCATTAACAGAAACTATCTTGCCATGAATTCCTGAATTAGTAATTACTTTATCACCTGATTTTAATGTTTCAATAAAATTTTGAGCTTCTTTTGCTTTTTTAGATTGCGGTCTAATTAAGAAGAAATAAAATACGATAAACATCAAACCCATCATGATAATCGTTGACATTCCACCGCCTGGTGCACCAGCATTTGCTTGTAGTAAAAATAATAAACTCATTTTTGATAATTTTAAACAACAAATTTACCTATTTTTAAATAGGTATTAGATAAAATAAAAGATAAAACATTTTAGTAACTTTATTGAAAATGTCATTCTTTTTCTTCAAAAATCAATCTTAAGTATCAAAATATAAACAATGCAATTTCTCAAAAATCTCGGTATAGAAGCAGTAAATACAGGATCTTCCACTGGTATTACTTGGATAAGTACCCATGAAAAAATTGATTCCATTTCGCCTGTAGATGGCAAAATCATCGCTTCTGTACAAATTACAAATAAAGAAACATACGAAAAAGTACTCGATAAAGCAACTTCTGCTTGTATTGAATGGCGAAATGTTCCAGCGCCAAAACGTGGTGAAATCATTCGTCAAATGGGCAATGAATTCCGCATTCACAAACAAGATTTAGGCATGTTGGTTTCTTGGGAAATGGGAAAAAGCCTACAAGAAGGACTAGGTGAAGTACAAGAAATAATCGACATTTGCGATTTTGCTGTTGGTTTATCACGTCAATTATATGGCCTAAGCATGCATTCAGAGCGGCCAAAACACAGAATGTATGAACAATGGCATCCTTTAGGAATTGTCGGTATTATTACAGCTTTTAACTTTCCGGCTGCGGTTTGGGGCTGGAATGCTATGTTGGCTTGGGTTTGTGGCAATGTTTGCGTATGGAAACCATCAGAGAAAACACCGCTGACCGCAATTGCTTGTCAAAAAATAGTTGAAAAAGTAATACGCGAAAATGAACTTCCAGAAGGATTGTCTTGCTTAATTAATGGAGATAAAACTGTCGGTGAATGGATTGCAACGGACGAGCGCATTTCCTTAGTTTCTGCAACAGGCTCAACTAGAATGGGAAAAGAAGTCGGCAAAATGGTCGCATCTCGATTAGGTAGAACACTATTGGAATTAGGTGGAAATAATGCCATCATTATCACACCAAATGCCGATTTAAAATTAGCCGTTATTGGAGCTACTTTTGGCGCCACTGGAACAACTGGTCAAAGGTGTACAACTACTAGAAGATTAATAATACATTCATCTATATATGAGCAATTTAAAGAACAGCTAATTGCAGCATATCAACAATTAAAAATAGGGAATCCATTAGAAGACGGTGTCCATGTTGGACCATTAATTGATAATCAAGCAGTTGAAAGTTATTTAGCTGCAATAAAATCATGTGAAGAACAAGGCGGAAGTTTTATAGTAAAAGGTGAAAAAATAACTGTAAATAACTATGAATCTGGTTTTTATGCAAAACCTTGTATCGCAGAAGTTCCATCTCAGCTACCAATCGTGCTTACAGAGACTTTTGCTCCTATTTTATACTTACTAAAATATGAAAAACTAGAAGAAGCTTTTGCATTACAAAATGAAGTACCACAAGGCTTATCTTCAGCCATTATGACAACAAATATGCGTGAAATGGAAGCATTTCTTTCGGCGTCAGGCTCAGATTGTGGAATAGCTAATGTAAATATGGGTACTTCTGGTGCTGAAATTGGTGGCGCATTTGGTGGCGAAAAAGAAACAGGTGGAGGCCGTGAATCAGGGTCTGATGCGTGGAAGTCATATATGCGTCGACAAACCAGCACGATAAATTTTGGATTAGATTTGCCATTAGCACAAGGTATAAAATTTGACATTTAGCAGAAGCAAAACAAAAAATGAACTATTCATCAATCACCTGAGGGTGGCGTAATCCACAATATGTCAATAATAATTTTGTAATAACATTATAAATGTGTATCTTTGCACTTCGAAAATAAATAGAATCTAAACAAATAGACGACAAAAAAGATGACAACAACAGAAAAAAAAGCAATTTTCACAGAGTTTGGCGGTGCAGCTACAAACACAGGATCTGTAGAATCTCAAGTTGCATTGATTTCTCACAGAATCAATCACATTTCAAACCATTTGAAAACGAACAGAAAAGACTTCTCTTCTACTCGTTCATTATACAAATTAGTAGGACAAAGAAAAAGATTACTAAAATATCTTGCAAACAAAGATATCGTACAATATAGAGCTTTAATCGAAAAACTCGGATTACGTAAGTAATTTACATTTATTGCGAGGCTTCAGCCTCGCTTTTTTATTCTTAATACAATTTAATAAAATATTATGCAATTTAATATACATACTCAAACAGTAGATATAGGAAACGGCAGAACTGCTACTATTGAAACTGGAAAAATGGCTCGTCAAGCAGATGGCGCAGTAGTTGTACGCGTAGGCAACTGCATGTTATTGGCAACTGCTGTAGCGTCGGAAAAGCCAAAAGATGGCGTTGATTTTTTTCCTTTAACAGTAGAATATCAAGAAAAATTTGCTGCTGCTGGTAGAATTCCAGGTAGCTTTCATCGCAGAGAAGGTAGAGCAAGCGATTACGAAGTGCTTATTTGCCGTATTGTGGACAGAGCTATTCGTCCGATGTTTGCCGATAATTTTGTAAACGACACTCAGGTTTTAATATATCTAATTTCTGCTGACGAAAATGTAGAACCAGATTCTTTGGTGGGTTTAGCTGCTTCTGCTGCGCTTTCTATTTCTTCCATTCCATTCGAAGGCCCAATCTCTGAAGTAAGAGTGACGAAGATTGGTGACAACTACGTAGTAAATCCAACACCTAAAGAAGCGGAAAATGCTACTTTAAATATCATCTTAGCTGGTACGGTTGACAACATTTTAATGGTGGAAGGCGAAGCTAAAGAAGCTAGCGAAGCTGAGTTGATTGCTGCCATCAAAGCAGGTCACGAAATCATTATTAAACAGTGTGAAGCGCAAGTAGCATTGCAACAAAAATGTGGCAAGCCTAAAATGGAAGTCGTTGCTCCTGTCGAAGATGAAGTACTTTATAACAAAGTAAAAGAATATGTAGTAGAACGCATAGAAACGATAGCACAATCTGCCTTAGGCAAACACGAACGTAAAGGCTTATTAAAACTTATCAAAGAAGATTTTATTGCTAACTATCCTGAAGAAGATTTAGAAATCTTCAATCAAGAGTTGTTTAATAAATATTATAGCAAAATAGAGAAAAATACTATTCGCAAAGTAGTACTTGATAAGAAAGTTCGTTTAGATGGTAGAAAAACAGATGAAATTCGTCCATTAATCATGGAAGTTGATGTGCTACCTTCACCTCATGGCTCTGCTTTATTTACACGTGGCGAAACGCAATCATTAACCACCGTTACATTAGGTTCTAAAACCGATGAACAAATGATAGACAAAGCAGAAGAGTTATCATACAACAGATTTATGTTGCATTACAATTTCCCTCCTTTCTCTACTGGTGAAGTAAAAATGTTAAGAGGTACCTCTCGTCGTGAAGTTGGACCTGGAAATTTAGCCATGCGTTCTTTGAAACAATTATTGCCAAGTGAAGACGAAAATCCATATACAATTCGTGTTGTATCTGACATTTTAGAATCGAATGGTTCCTCATCAATGGCAACTGTTTGTGCTGGTTCATTAGCCTTAATGGATGCTGGTATTCCTTTCAAAAAACACGTTTCTGGTATTGCCATGGGCATGATTGCAGAAGATGGTAAATATGCTATCTTATCTGATATCTTAGGAGATGAAGATCATTTAGGTGATATGGACTTTAAGGTTACAGGTACTAAAGATGGTATTTGCGGCGTTCAAATGGATTTAAAAGTTGATGGTTTATCATACGAAGTATTAGCAGAAGCATTAGAGCAAGCAAGAAAAGGTCGCTTACATATCTTAGCAGCTATGGAACAATGTATTCCATCATATAGACCTGATCTTAAACCACAAACACCAAGAGCTGAAAGCATTAATATTCCAAAAGAATTTATTGGCGCAGTAATTGGACCTGGCGGAAAGATCATCCAAGATATTCAAGAGAAAACAAGTACAGTTATCACTATCGAAGAGAATAAAGAAAAAGGAATCGGTAAAGTAACTGTTTTGTCTAATAACAAAGAAAATATGACAGCGGCTTGGGCACGCATCAACGCAATTGTTGCAGTGCCTGAAATTGGAAACACCTATGACGCCGAAGTAAAATCTATTATGCCATATGGTGCATTTGTAGAATTTATGCCAGGGAAACAAGGATTATTACATATTTCTGAAATCGCACACGCTCGCTTAGAGTCTTTAGATGGCGTTTTAGCTGAAGGCGATAAAGTAAAAGTAAAATTGCTAGAAATTGATACAAAAACAGGTAAATTTAAGCTTAGCAAAAAAGCTTTACTTCCTAAAGAATAATGCTTTTAGCATGTCACAACACGTAAACCGACAATCTTAATTGTCGGTTTTTTTATGTTTATTTTTGATGTGCAAAAAAATATTAATACGTTTTGTAACATTTTTTTAACAAAATCGTATATTAGTATGAACTATTATGCTGCTTATGACAAATTTGTACAACAAAAATCTATTCTTAATTTTTGGTACTGTTGCTTTGTAGCATGTGAATTTATTTAACCTAACACTGTAAAGACACATGAAACAACTGAAAATTACCACCAAAATCACGTCGCGAGACAGTTTCTCCATCGACAAGTATTTGAGTGAAATCTCAAAATTACCTATGCTTTCTGAAGAAGAAGAAGTAAAGGTGGCACAACAAATTAGAGCCGGCGACACAGAGGCTTTTGAAAAACTAGTGCAATCAAATTTGCGATTTGTCGTTTCCGTAGCGAAGCAGTACCAAAATCAAGGCTTGGCATTAAACGACTTAATTAATGAAGGAAACATCGGATTAATAAAAGCTGCCAGCAAATTTGATGAAACGAAAGGCTTTAAATTTATTTCTTATGCAGTTTGGTGGATTCGTCAGTCTATTTTACAAGCATTAATCGAGCAACCACGCGTGGTGCGCTTGCCGATGAATAAGGCTACTATCTACAATAAAATACAGCGTGCAATCGTCGATTTCGAACAGAAAAACCAACGTGAACCATCAAACGATGAGCTCGCAGAATTATTGGAAATGAAGCCTGACGAATTAGCGGTATTACGTGCTACACTTACCTTTCATTTATCTGTGGACACACCTGTAGGTGATGATGATGATACGACAAGTTTGGATTTAATGACGGACGATTCAATTTCCACACCAGACAGACAATTGATTGATGAATCATTACACGATGAATTAGAACATGCTTTGCAATCTTTATCAGACAGAGAAATTGAAATAGTAAAATATTACTACGGTTTGAATGAGTTTAACCAATCGTACAGCTTAGATGAGATTGGAATAAAAATGAATCTCACACGTGAGCGCGTGCGTCAGTTAAAAGATAAAGCAATTCGTAAAATGAGAAGATTTGCTATCACTAAAGAATTGAAATCTTATTTGAATTAAAGTATCATTTTTTATTGATTAATTAGCCATTAAATATTTTAATAGAAGTAATGTCTATCCTCTTAAGACTAGACCAATTTTATGAGCATATGAGACAAAATAGATGGCTTTCTTACTTCTATATTTTTTGTCGAATTGTTTTGGCACTTGGATTTATACCTTCAGGAATTACAAAAATTATTGGTGAACGATTTGCAAGTGGTTTATCCATTCAACATCCAATGGGTCAATATTTAGAGGCCTTGCATCATACTTCATATTACTATACTATTATTTGATAACACAAAAACTATGTCTATTTATTGATTTAAATTGTAAGCTTACTAATAACTATTAACAAATAACTTTTATCTTTACTGCAATGAATAAACCTATCATAGCACCATCGATTTTATCTGCAAATTTTGCAAACTTAAGTACTGATTTTGAAATGTTGCATCGTAGCGCAGCGGAATATATACATGTTGATGTAATGGATGGCGTTTTTGTGCCAAATATTTCGCTAGGATTGCCAGTAATACAAGCGATGCGCAAGCTAACAACAAAAACTTTTGACGTGCACTTGATGATTGTCGAACCAGATAAATATATTGACAATTTCAAACAAGCTGGCGCTGATATTTTAACGGTGCATGTAGAAGCTTGTA
>JADKZZ010000078.1 GCA_020848475.1 Chitinophagales bacterium
CTGCCATTGATGCACCAAAGTTGATGTGTAATACATTTCCGTTTGGTGTTACTAAAGCAGGTACAGATTTTACTCCTTTTGTTTCTGCTTCTTCTATTCTGCTTCTGTCTTGACCGATATGGACAACTTCGACATTTTCAGCACCGATTAGATTAACGATGTCGTGCTCAGCACTCACGCATACAGGACATCCTGCATGATAAAAAATTGATTTTGACATTTGTGTTTGATTTTACTCTATATGCAATATTGCGATACAAATATAGTTAGGATACCTAACAAAGTCAACACTTATTCTTTTTTTTATAAAAAAATGCCATTTACTAGATTTATAAGCCGTTTGTATATGCTTTTCATCTTGTAAATGACATTCCATCAAAAAAACAATTTATACTTAATTCAACCAAAATTCATCGTTCCATTCTTCTTTATATTCATTGTTATAATGCTCATTTAATTGTTGCAATTGTGTTTCTGTAGCTGCTTCTTGTATTTTGTTAAAGAGTAAGCGTTCTTCGAAGCGTATGTGTGCATTCAATTCCATTTCAATACTTTGCAAGGTGGCAATATCCATATTTTCTTTTTCAAAATGGGCACGTAAACTATTGTGTTCCTTTATTGCTTGTATGATATGCTCATCGTTTGATGGTAAAACGGTAAATACATATTTTTCTTCTTCTAAAAAATGCGCTTTAAGATGAGAATTCCAAAACGATGATACATAATTACTAATTCTATTTAGTTCAATATTTTTTTGCAAAACTACTTTAATATTCCAACACAATAATAAGCCATTATGATGATCTCTACTATAAGGTTTTAATAATTCATTTCTTTTTATTGGATTGCTCATAATCGTTGATTTTATTTTTTATTACATCTAATAGCACAATCGCGTGATTTATGTTTGGATCTTTTGCACCATATAGCAAGGAAATATCACGATGTTTATTGATTTCCATTACGTGTTTAATGGCAGTTGTTTGCTCCGATAATTCGTTTCGATATTTTTCTTCGAATAAATCAAATAACTCAGCGGCATGATGAAACCATTTACGTAATTCAGTAGAAGGAGCGAGGTCTTTATTCCATTCGTCGATTGCAGCTTTTTCTTTGCTTATTCCACGAGGCCAAAGTCTGTCCACTAATATCCTATAACCATCATTGCTACTGGGTTCATCATAAATCCGCTTTATTTTTATTTTTTTCATCTAAATGTTTTTTCCATTTCTATTGCTTTTGGAAAAAGTATATTATTTTCTAAATGAATATGCAAGTGTAAATCAGCTTCAAACTCTTTCAATAAAGCGAATGTAACGCGGTAAGTATTGCAAGCTTCTGCTGGCGGATTGTAATTGTTTGTCAGCTCTTCAATTTTTCTAAAACGCTCGCCCTCAGTAGTGTGCTCATGCATCATCATGTCAATCGGATTTTGTACAGAACCGAAAGGAGGCATTTCTAAGCCAGTTCCTTCTTGCTTTGCCTTTTCCATTTTTTTGATGAAAGGAAATAAGATTAATTCTTCTTTTTTCATGTGCATCGCCAACTCACCAGCAGTTGCTGTAAAGTGCTCATTTATCTCAAATAATTCTGGATGATGTTGTCCGTGTACTCTACAAATTTTATCAAGATATGGTTTAATTTCTAATGATTTTTCTTCCACATAACGATGATGTTTTTTCTGAATATAATCAGCCAATAAATCTAATGGCCAAGTTTGAAAGTCAATAGCACCAGCTTCTACATTTTGTGTTGTAGCTATTAAATCGCTAACAAGAGCATTGGCATCTACACTTTTTAGTTCGCACGCTTCACCTATGGTGCGATTGCCTTGACAACAGAAATCTAATTTGTATTTTTTAAATACAGATGCCGCGCGGTAATCATTTGCAACTAATTCACCAATGATTGTTTCTTTTGTAATACTCATGTTATTTTATTTATTTGTTTAGAATTGGAATTTTATAATAATTATAGTAAAGGAATTGATGTGTTGTTTTTATAATACTCAATCTTCGTATGAAACATTTCAGCCATTCTTTGTCCTTGCCATTTTGCTTTGTCTGCATTTTTTCCTTTAAAATTTTCATCTACTGTTTCAAAAAATAAATGTATCCATTGGTTGAAATGCTCAGCAATTACAGGCAAATTGGCGTGTGGCACGAATGGACTTCCAAAATAAGTATGTTCATCAAGCAATACTGTTTGCCAAAAACGATACATTTTTTCTAAATGCTCTGGCCATCTATCTTTAATAACGTTGTCAAAAATGTCTTTTAATTTTTCGTCTAGTCTTACTTTTCCATAAAAGCTATCAACAAGCAATTTGACATCGTCTAAATGAGTAATATCTTTTCTTAAATCTTGCATTTGTTTTATCTTTTTAAAAATGTCAAACCACATTCTACTTCTAGTGCTAATGATTTCAGCGTAGTGCTTGTTAGCATTTCTTTTAAATTATCTCGTATGGCTTTAAATTGATGGTGTACTGGACATGGCATTTTATCATTGCATCTACTTAATCCTAATCCACAACCTTCGTAAATAGAATCGCCATCAATGGCTAATACAATAGCACTCAGTTTTAGTGTTTCTATTTTTTCATTATCTATCATAAAACCACCATTTGGTCCTTTAATAGATTTTATTATTCTTTCGCGCACTAATTGTTGTAATATTTTAGAAGTATAGGCTTCAGGTGATTCTATAGCGAATGCTACTTCTTTTAAACTTACTTTTTTACATTGCAGCGATTGTTCTGCAATATATATTGAAGCTCTTATTCCGTACTCACATGCCTTAGAAAACACTATTTTATTTTTTAGAACACAAATTTACACCTTATATTTTAATAATGGACAAAAATATCCACTATTTTGGTTTAATTTAAGGTTATTTTGCATTTCTTTTATATAAATAGCTGATTTGCAAAATTATGAGTATTGTTTAAAAGAAAATAACACGACCCATGGGTCGTGTTATACTTGAAATATTAAAATAATTCTGACGAATTGCTATCTATTTATCAGAGAACTTTTTACCAGATTTTGCATAATCTAATAAAATTTGTGCAGGCTCAAAACGTTCACCAAATCGTGCTGTCAAATCATTTAAAATATCTACCACTTTTTGTGCACCTACGCTATCAATATATCTGAAAGGACCGCCACGAAAAGGAGGGAAGCCAAGACCAAACACAGCACCGATGTCGCCATCTAATGGACTTTCGATGATGTTTTCTTGTAAGCATAATGCAGCCTCGTTTACCATGGCCATTGCACAACGCATGTGAATGTCATTGGCATCAAATTTTTTACGTGTGTTGCCACCATAGAAAGAGTAAATATCCGCATCTACTTGTCCTGATACTTTCTTGCCTTTTTCATCGTATTTGTAAAATCCTTTTTTATTTTTTCTGCCTTTGTAACCAGCTTTAGATATTTCTAATAAGGTTTTACTTACTTTGAATTTTGGTCGAGTAGAAAGTAACTCTTGCATCAATTCGCCACTCATAATGTGTGCGCCTACATCGATGCCTACTTCGTCTGCTAATGTAATTGGGCCAACAGGGAAACCAAATAAATTCATCTCTCTATCTATTTGTTGAATATCGCCTCCTTCATCTAATAACAATTGTGCTTCATTCATTAATGGTGCTAAAATACGTGTAGTATAAAAGCCAGGACCATCATGTACTACAATAACGGTTTTGCCTTGTCTTACGCCTACATCGTAGCAAGTCGCAATTACCCAATCAGCCGTTTTATCAGTTTTTACGATTTCTAATAATGGCATTTTTGGAACAGGCGAGAAGTAGTGCATACCGATTACCAATTCCGGATGTTTTGCATTTGCCGCAATGTGTTTGATAGGTAATGCAGAAGTATTAGTAGCAAAAATAGTATTTGGTTTTGCGTTAGCTTCTACATCTTTTAAGATAGCTTGTTTTAGTTTTAAATCTTCAAACACAGCTTCGATAATGATTTCTTGATTGTCTAAGTCTTCGTAGTTTAATGAGCCAGACAATAATGCCATTTTTTCTTCTAACTCAATTTTAGACATTGCTTTTTTAGACACTCTTTTGTTGTAACCATCATAGATAGTTTTATATGCTGAGCTAATCATGTCTTGATTGATATCTTTCAATAGCACGTGCATGCCATCATTCATAGAAACTTCAGCAATACCAGCACCCATAAATCCTGCGCCAATCATACCTAATCTGTCCACTTGTTTTACTTTGTCCTCGCCATACGGATTTTTCTTTTTGTCTGTCATTGCAAAAAAGATATTGATAAGCTGACGAGACACAGGTGATAAAATCAACTCTTCAAATCTATCTACTTCTGCTTCATATCCTTTTTCGATTCCTTGGTTCCAGCCAATTTCAACACACTCCATTATCTTGTATGGTGCAGGATAATTGCCATGTGCTTGTTTGTCCACCATTTTTTTAGCTTGGTCAAATACTATCTTATTCACTAAGGGTGCTTCTAAAACGATATTCGTCAACGATTTTTGAATAGAAGGGAAACCAGCTTTAATGTCTAATTCATTTCTTTCTCGTTTTATTGGATTATCTACTAATTCCAAAGCAAATTTCTGAGCTACTTTTTGCAGCGCTGAGACATGCACCACCTTGTCCGCTAATCCCATTTTTAATGCTGGATATGCGAATACATTTTTACCAGTTAACATCATATCTAATGCAGCTTGCAAGCCTACTAAACGCGGTAAACGTTGTGTGCCGCCACCACCAGGTAGTAAGCCTAATTTTACTTCAGGTAAGGCTACTTTTGTAGATTTATCATTCGATAAAACACGCGCATGACATGCCATCGCAATTTCTAAACCCGCACCTAATGCATTGCCATGTATTGCTGCTACGATTGGTTTTTTTGATTTTTCGATTTGGTTTAAAATCTCATGTCCTTTTCTTGCTATTGGTTTCCAGTCACCTGGTTTTTCAACTTTTGCAAATGCATCAATATCCGCACCAGCAATAAAGTCTTTCTTTTTGCTACTTAATACAAACGCTTTGATAGAATCGTCAGCATTTAGCTCTTCAAAAACACTTTCAAAAAGTCCAATTAAATCAGGGCCGATTTTATTTATTTTTTCATCTTTTTGATCCATCCAAATGGTGCATACGCCATTTGGATTTTTTTCAATAGAGATATAATCTTCTCGTTTTAACACTACCATAGTTTATTTATTTATACAAAAACGTAATGCAATATTGCATTACGTTTTTGCTATTTACTAATCATTAATATTTTTTAATAATCATTGCATGACCATGTGCACCTGCTGCACATGCTGCTAATAGAGCATATTTGCCACCATCTTTTTGCAAACGATTGGCTGCCATTGTAAGTAAACGACCACCTGTTGCACCAAATGGATGTCCGATAGAAAGAGAGCCACCCCAAGCATTTACTTTGTTCAAAGGAATTTGTCCGATTGGTTTATCTAAGCCTAATTGTTTTTTACACCATTCAGCAGATTTTAATGCATTCAAATTTGCCAATACTTGACCCGCAAAAGCTTCATGAATTTCAAATACATCGATGTCATCAATTGTTAATCCTGTTTGTTTTAAAACAGCAGCAATTGAATAAGCTGGTCCTAATAATAATTCTTCATATAAATCGCCACCAGTGAAAGCATAATCTACGATTTCTGCCTTTGGTGTTAATCCTAATTCTTTCGCTTTTTCTTCTGAGCTTAATAATACTGCTGTAGCGCCATCTGTTAAAAAAGAAGCATTTGCTGCAGTGATAGTGCCTACGTATTTATCGAATGCAGGTTTTAATTTTGCCATTTTTTCAACAGTAGAATCGCCACGAACACCATTATCTTTTGTAATAGGTGAGAAGTTAGGTGGCAATTGTACTGGTACGATATCATTCATCAAACCAGCTTCAAAAGCCTTCGCAGCGTTTTGGTGTGATGCTGCTGCTAATTGATCTTGCTCTTCGCGCGTTACACCAAATTTTTGTGCTAATATTTCACAATCTTGCCCCATTGTTCTGCCTGTAATAAATTCAGAAACAGATGGTCTATCTGGTAAAAAATCGGTTGGACGTAAAGTGGTTGCAAATTTTGCATATTCCATTGGCGTACTTAATTTTTGCGCAGAAAATAATTTCTTACGCATTTCTTTAGTGTAGCCAATTGGTGTATCAGAAGTACATTCTGTACCACCAGAAACGATGACATCAGCTCTGCCCAATTGAATGGAATCAACTGCATTTGCAATGGCTTGGTTGGCTGATATACAAGCTTGTTTAACAGTATTACAAGGTGCTTTTACAGGAATGCCTGCTGTTACTGCTGCTTCACGCGCAACGTTTTCAGTTCTAACATTAGAGATAACATTACCATATACAACTTTGTCGATTTCATTCACATCAATTCCAGTTTTATCTATTAAACCTTTGATAGCAAATTGACCTAATTGATAAGACATTAAATCCATAAAATCTGTACCTGATTTTAAAAAAGGTGTGCGCACACCATCTATAAATACTACTTTTCTCATTTTGATATATTTTACGAAGTAAATATAGTGATTTACAATGCATGCATTGTAAATTGAAAGTTAATTTATTATGTAGCTGAATTTTGTTGACTGAAATTAACAATTGCATAGAGCAATAAATATAGAAGTTAAAATAGATGATTATTATTTTGGCTGTATTAATTTGTATATTGCACTATTAAATCTGAGAATATGTCATTTAAAAATAAAACTGTATTTATTTCTGGTGCGACGCGTGGCATTGGACATGCCATTGGTATGCGTTTAGCGAAAGAAGGTGCAAACATTGTAATTGCAGCGAAAAGTACAACGGAAAATCCAAAATTAGGTGGCACAATTTATACTGCTGCAGAAGATATGACTAATGCTGGAGGAAAAGGATTAGCCATCAAATGTGATATTAGAAATGACGATGAAGTTGAAGCAGCTGTAAAGCAAACTGTCGATGTATTTGGTGGTATTGATATTCTAATTAACAATGCTTCGGCAATAAATTTATCACCATTAGAACAATTAGAAATGAAACGTTATGACTTAATGCAAGACATTAATACGCGTGGTACTTTCTTGTGTTCAAAAATGTGTATGCCGTATTTATTAAAATCTGAAAATCCGCATATTTTAATGTTATCGCCGCCATTGACTTCTATAAATGAACGTTGGTTTGCAGGACATACTGGTTATTCAATTGCTAAATTTGGAATGAGCTTAGTCGTATTAGGTCTAGGCGGTGAATACAAAGGAAAAGTTGGTGTGAATGCACTTTGGCCTCGTACTACTATAGCAACTGCGGCAGTTCTTAACTTGTTAGGTGGCGAATCTGTAGCAAATACCTCACGCAAGCCTTCGATTATGGCAGATGCTGCGTATTGTATTTTAAAAAGAGATGGCAAGAAAACTACTGGGAACTTTTTTATCGACGATGAAGTTTTACTCAGTGAAGGAATTTCGGATTTAGAGCAGTATGCCGTAAAACCTGGTGCTGAGCTAACGCCTGATTTCTTCGTTTAATTGTCCAACATTGCATCGAATAAAAAAATATTTTTCCTTAGAATTATGCTTTTGGATAATTACCTTGCTGTATTTATATTTTATTGACACAACAGCACCTCATCTTTCTTTTTGTATATTCAAGCTATTTGATGTTACTGCTTGTAATGGTTGTGGAATTGGCAAGTCCATTGCATTATTAATACATGGCGAATATAAACAATCGATATCGACGCATTGGCTGGGAACTTTTGCATTAGCCATGATTGTTTATAGAATCGTTCAATTATTTTTTACAATTTATAAAACCAATAGACAAAATGGAAAATCCATTCTTACAAATTAAATCGATTACGCCTGCTGAAATGATGTATTTGAAAAATAAAACAGCATTGCTTAATGAAGAACAATTGAAAAGTTTCACTATCCTTTATAATTCTAAACGTAGAGAATCAGACTTGTTGCTGATAATCGCTTGTGCTGGTTTCTTTGGTGTTGCCGGTATTCAACGATTTTTAGTCGGTCAAATCCTAATGGGTTTGCTATTCTTTTTTACAGCTGGATTTTGTGGAATAGGCACCATCATAGATATCATTAATAATAAAGAATTAGCGAACGAGTACAACGCAAAAATGGCTGATGAATGTTTGCAGCTTATTTAAAAAAAATAAAATGCTACTTCACAGAGAATTTAATTTTACTAGGTTCTATGCGCAAAGAGTCCATTTGAATAACACGCAATGGTTCGCTAAAAGAAGCATTTGCTTTTAATGAACTTTTAAAACTTGTTTGCAAATCGTTAGTAGTTTTTACGCTGGCTGTAAATGGTTGTAATACTGGCGTAGAAATAACTTTTGATAAAGGTATTTTTATTTTCTGATCGACAGGAACCTCTAATTCTCCTTGTATTTTTACTAATTGTTTTATAGGCACTTTAGCGACAACAGGAATAACGGTCTTCAAAGGAATTTGATAATCTTGCATACTTAATACAAGCGTGTCTTGTACTTGTAAAGGTTGGTTTACTGGTATGTTTACTTTGACAGGAATCGTTGCTTTTACTGGTAAGGATATATTGAAAAAGTGTTTAAAGTTTGTTCTGATTTTTGTGTCTAATGGAATTGAAAAATCGACTGCTAATGAATCATTGATTTGTAGTTTTTTATTAAATGGAATTACTAAATTTTTCAATGGCATTTCTGTTTGATCAAGATTGATATCAACAGGTAAATCAAATTTTAAATCTAATTCTTGATCCATGAAAACCTCTGTATTTAAAGGTACTTTAAGGTTCATTCTTAAAGGCACATCAAACGTTTCGTCTAACTTTATCTTTAATTCATCATTGACATTAATTTTTGTTTGTAAGTCATTAATAATGGAAATTAATATAGAGCTATCAATTTGAGCATCTAGAGGTACTTTGTCTTTTATATGTATTTGAACAGCTTTGTCTATTTGCATTTGCATCATCGTTTTAGTCAAAAAAAATGTTACTCCAGCAACTATCAATAAAAGTAGCGTTCCGCCAATTACATATTTTTTCATTTGAAAGATTTTATTTAACAAAATAGAAATATTCTTGCAAATTAATGTTTACCAAGGTAAAGTATTTTTATTTTTGGAAATATTATTTTCGTTTATGGCAGTTCGCAAGTTTAGTTATGAGTTTGATGGCGTTTCTTATTATAGATTTAGTGTGTATCGTTTAGGTAGTAATGTACAAACGGTTTATACCTTTGTATTGGATGATGTGCTCATAGACACGGCACAAAGCCATAACAGAGAAAATATATTACATGTCGCTCAAAAGCACGACATAAAAAAAATTATTCTAACACATCATCATGAAGACCACAGTGGCAATGTTGGATTTTTAATAGATGAATTGAAAATCGATGCTTATGCACATCCAGAAACCGTTCGATTGTTAAAACGTGGTTTGAAACTTTCGCCATTGGCTAAACTATTGAGTGGTTCGGTTGGTCATGCACATTTATTGCCATTGACAGAAAATAGTATAATCCAAACGGCCAATTATAATTTACAAGCCATCTACACACCAGGTCATTGTAAAGATCATTATTGCTACTACGAAGCCAATAAAGGTTGGTTGTTTTCTGGTGATTTATACGTTGCAGATAAAATAAAATACTTTGCTAAGTTTGAAAGTTTGCTTACACAAATTGAGTCATTGAAAAAATTAATTGCACTTGATTTCGATGTGTTATTTTGTTCGCACAATCCTAAAACAAAAGATGGTAAACAACGCCTTAAAAATAAACTCCAGTTTTTTGAAGACTTTGCCGGCACTGTTACAACGCTATATAATCAAGGTCATAATGCACGACAAATATTTGCGTTGATGGGCATGAAAGAAAATTATGTCAATAAATATCTTACTTTCGGCGCATTTTGTTCAGAAAATATGGTACACAGCGTTGTTGCTGACCTAAAAAAGCAAAAGTTAGCGCATAAAAAATAACACGGTTTACCGTTTACTCAAAATTCTTACCGTTTACATACTGAAAGTCTGTTCATTTATTTACTCGATGTAGGTTTACATAAACTTTTCGACCATGGAACCACACGAATTAATTATGACAGTTTTATTGTATTTAAGCGTGTGGTTCTGCTTTTACGAAAGAAATACAGAAGAGAAATAATGATAATAAACGATGTAGATTTAGTTCATGCATTTTTAGTTCGCATCGTTTATTTTTTGCGTGTTGTCTTGATGGCATTTGCTGTCAAGACACTTTTTTTGTATATTAATGTATTTTAATAAAAAATAAGACGTATGAAATTACATTTTTTACTTGTTGTAGCATTTGCATGTTTGTTTTGCAATTCGCTAATTGCTGGTGATAATATATTTTACACCATAAAAACAAATAGTGCAGATACAAATTCGATTGGAACAGTAAAAACAAATGAAAAAACGACTGCGAGCCAACATGACAATGAATTTTATAAACTCGTAAGTGAAAGTGATACGGCACTTTATTTGAAAAAAATGACGTTACGAAATGGAAAATTAATTTACAGTAAGGATATAACTATTGTTTCAAAGTTAGATAATGTTAGTAGTAAGAGTTTGAAGAATGCATTTTCTTCTCTAAAATTAAAAGACAAAATTTCTTTTTCGCTTGGAACGATTATGATGCCTATAAAAATGCGCTTTTCATCAAAAGATAGCAAAAAAGATTTTTCATTTTCTGGAAGTTTTAATGTAGGTGCTACAGCAGGAATGAGAGTAAGTTTGAATAAAGAAAATTCATTATCTGCCAGTATTTTATTTGGCTTGTCAGTTTCGCATGTCGAAATAGATGAACGTGAGTCGCAAGGACGCTATACGGAAAAAACGCCAGTAGCTGCTATGTCACCGAGTATGAATTTTATAATTTCCTATAAAAAATTTAATGCAGGGTTTGCCGTTGGCTGGGACATCTTAAACCAATCGATTGGAAAGCATTGGATTTATAATAAGAAGACATGGTTAGGTATTGGCATCGGTGTACAAATTACCGATACGGAAAATTCACAAGCAGAAAGTAGAATCAAGAAGCAAATGCAAGCTGAGCAAGAAGGTAATGCAAGCAGCAAATAAAAGATAATAGCTACGATGTGCATTGTATAAAAAAAGGTCGCACGAAGTGCGACCTTTTTTTATAAGTTGATAAAACAATTACTCAGCAGCAGCTTTCGTTTTCTTAGGTGCGCCTTTTTTTGCTTTTGTTTCTGTTACTTCTTTTTTAGGCGTTGCTTTTGCTTTTACTTTATGTGGTCTTGATTTACCAAAAGAACCTGCAAAAATTTTACCTTTTCTTGTTTTTTTATCACCGCGTCCCATGTTTTAGTTTATGCGTTTAAAATTAATAATTTATGAGTGGCAAAGATAGTGTTTTTTTTATTTCTATCCTTATTTTATTACACGTTAAAACGGAAATGCATGACATCACCATCTTTGACAATATATTCTTTACCTTCAATACGCAATTTTCCATTTTCTCGGCATGCTGCTTCAGATTTATAATGTATAAAGTCTTCATAAGCAATTACTTCTGCTTTTATAAAGCCTTTCTCAAAATCGGTGTGAATGACGCTTGCTGCTTGTGGCGCTTTCCAGCCTTTATGTATAGTCCAAGCTCTAACTTCCTGCACGCCAGCCGTAAAATAGGTTTGTAGTTGCAATAAATCATAGGCAGAGCGAATTAATCGGTTCAAACCTGGCTCTGTCAATCCATATTCTGATTGGAATAATGCTTTGTCATCTTCTTCCATTTCTGAAATTTGTGCTTCCACAGAATTGTTTAATACGATAACTAAGGCATTTTCTTCTTTAGCCATTTGTGTTAATGCTTCAGAATATTTATTGCCAGTTAAAATTGATGCTTCATCAACATTGGCCACATAAAGTACTGGTTTGTCTGTTAAGAAACATAAATCGGCAAATAAGGCTCTGTCGTCTTTTGAAAATTGTAAAGAGCGAATGTTTTTGCCATCGTTTAAGCATTGTTGGCATTGTAATAATACATCATATTCGTGCTTTGCCTTTGCATCGCCACCTACTTTAGCTTGTTTCTGTATTTTGGCAATCTTCTTTTCTACGCTTTCTAAGTCTTTTAATTGTAATTCCGTATCGATGATATCTTTGTCGCCAATTGGATTAATTGCGCCTTCTTCCCGCAAAATATTATCGTCTTCAAAGCATCTAATTACATGGATGATGGCATCTACTTCTCGAATATTTCCCAAAAATTTATTGCCTAAACCTTCGCCTTTTGATGCGCCTCTAACCAAACCAGCGATATCTACAAATTCAATAGTCGTAGATACCGTTCTATTAGGAACAACAATTTCTGCTAATTTTTGCAAACGTTCATCTGGCACATCTACCAAGCCTACATTTGGCTCAATCGTGCAAAAACGATAATTACTCGCTTGTGCTTTTGCATTGTTCGAAACAGCATTAAATAATGTTGATTTTCCTACATTCGGTAATCCTACGATGCCACACTGTAAACCCATATTCTTGAATTATTTAGTATAAAATATTTTTGAA
>JADKZZ010000079.1 GCA_020848475.1 Chitinophagales bacterium
CCATGAAAAATATAAGTATTGCAATGTACTTTTGGTATAGCGGAAAAATTTTCTAATTTAAATTTTAATTTTTTAAAAGGAAACAGTCCTAATTTACTATTAAACAAATCAGGCATACTGTAATAAGGTGATACTAAAATAAGTGAACGCGGTTGCACATCAATCGCTAATCTGCTGGCCAAAGCAGTGCCCAAAGAACGACCAAGCAATATAATATTCTCTGTAGAAGTGGCTTGTTCTATTGCTTTCGCATACGTCAGCGCTACTACTTTATGTAATAAATCTTCCGTAAGCTTTCCTTTGCTTTTGCCATAAGTTGGATAATCCATCAAGAAAACGTCATAATTGTTTTCGATAAAAAATTCTGTTTTGGGCAAATGGTATTGTATATGATTGGTGGTACCATGCAAAAAAAACACGAAACCTTTGCTATTCGGTGCTGCTAAGTGAACTGCATTAATAATGAAATTTTCATTCGAAATATTAAACTCATAAAAATGCTCTGTATAGGCATACTTACTTTTATACTCATGATGCGTTGGCAGTTTTTTAGGATGAAATATGATAGCTCTTTGTAGTAGCATATTAATTAATAAACAAGTAGTACAATATACGAAATATTTTGCAAGATACGCTTTTGTACGTCTTTCCCTATTGCTTGGTGCCTCACCGACCTATCTATATATTATTATAAAAAATTAAAATCACATTAGAATTAAAATCTATCATGTTTTTAGGTGTCAAAAAAAATCAAGTTCATCATAAACTTATTATATTTTACAAATAAAAAAAGGCTTGGATAAATCCAAGCCCGAGATTTGTGTTTCAGACTCTGTCTACATTTTTGTTATTTCAACAAGTCTTCAATATTTTGCAAAAATTCAACATCATTTACAGTAGTGCGCGGACTAATCGACGTGACTACTTTGCCTTGTCTATCGATAATGAATTTTTGATAATTCCATTTTACGGGTGCGTCAAGCACGCCATTTTCGTCCTTATTGACCAAATATTTATACAATGGGTCTATGTCATTTCCTTTCACAGATATTTTAGAAAACATAGGAAAAGTAACGCCATAATTTTTTGCACAAAACGATTTAATTTCGGCATTGCTTAGTGGTTCTTGTCCTAAGAAATTATTGGCAGGAAATCCTAAAACCACAACACCTTTATCTTTATATTTTTTATAAAAATCTTCTATTTCAGCAAACTGACCAACCAAGCCACATTGACTGGCAGTATTCACAATCACTACAATTTTACCTTTGTATTTTGAAAGTGAAACATCATTACCATCAATGTCTTTCATCGAAAAATCATATATTGTTTTAGTAGTAGCAGTGCCAAGTATTGTATTATTGGCATTCGTATTGGCTGTGCAGCTTACTACTACATTAAACATCATAAATAAAAAACCAAACAAGTGTTTTTTCATGCATTTCATTTTACGTTAACAATATTACCATTTTATACTATCAATGGCAAATTATCATTTTATATTTCAATATTGCAAATATCATTCCAAGTTTCAAAATCTTAAAAATACTAAAAACACTAAAAACACATAAACACCTCAAAAACGTCAATTTAGCATCAATAATTATTGTAATTTATGTGAATATTGTAAGTAGTTTTCAAAAATCAGATTAACTTTAGCAGAATATGGAATACATTAGCAGCGACAAACAATTTATGGAATCAAAAAATCAAGAAAACAGAAGATTTCATCTACTTATCGCAGACAAAGACAAGCTTGGAATCGATGGTACCGTAAAGGCATTAAAAACCGAAAATTATAAGATAACAGAAGTCGTTAAAAGCAAAGAACTAATAGCATTTATCAAAAAAGAAAAACCAGATTTGGTGCTTTTAGAAGTGGATTTGCAAGAGGCAGATGGTATTGAAATATGCTGGGATTTACGTGCTGACGAAAATCTTTCAAAATTACCAATTGTTTTTATTTCAGATCGTTCAGATGACTTTACACAAATAGCAGCTTTCGAAGCAGGTGCTGATGATTTTATCAGCAAATCTTCGCGTTCACGTTTAATAGGCAATAAAATAAAAGCTATATTACGTCGATGCTATGACAAGGAAGAAGCGCCGAAAGAAATCAAAAAATTTGGTAATATCGAAATAGATGAAGAACAGGTTGTCATCTTTAAAAAAGGTGAGCCACTAAAATTATCAAAGAAAGAGTTTCAGTTAGTTTTACTACTCACCTCTCGCCCCGGAAAAGTATTTAAACGAAATTATATTTTACTAAAAGTTTGGGGCGACGACATCATTGTTGGTGACAGAAATATTGACACACATATCAAAAAAATAAGAAAAAAATTAGGCAAGCAACACATTGAAACTGTAAGAGGCATAGGTTATAAATTTATACCGTAGTTGGCTATGCATACTAATTCATACCGTTATACAACATGTATGAATTCAGCAGTTTACAGTATTTCTACAGTTCAATGTTGATAAAACAAATTGCTTCTTATAGAAAGAAGTGTTAATTTGAGTAACACAAAAATCAAATACGTATGAATACTCGAATTTTAATCGCCGCCACAGCTGGCGCAATTCTTTACTTTCTTCTAGGTTGGTTGATTTATGATGTGTTGGTAGCCGACTATTACGCTACTCATTCGGTCACACAATACTACAACGGCTTGATAAAATCTAATCCAAGTTTTGTCGGCATCTTTTTTTCTTGTTTCGCATTCACCTTAGTATTGGCAGTAATTTTTGGCAATATGGCCAACATCACCACAATAAAAGATGGTGCTCTTGCTGGCACGACCATTTCGCTCTTAGTAGCGTTATACCTCAACTTAAATATTTGGTCTATGTTTAACATGATTGGAAAAACGGTCGTCATCGCTGATTCATTAATATCTGCTATAGTAGGTGGAATTTTGGGCGCTGTCATCGCTGGAATATTAGGTTATAAAAGAGACGCATAATTACGTCTTTCGGTCGCTGTCCTCACCAATCGAAACTTTGACACAATCTTTTTATTATTCTATTTCAAAACAAGCCCACTTTTCTATAAACAATAACTTAAATTGGAAAACTGTATTTTATGCTTATTTTTGCAAGTATAATATGAGTATTAAAATTACATTTCCAGATGGTGCAGTAAAAGAATTCAATGAAGGTATTACTGCCTTAGAAATAGCAGGACAATTAAGCAACAGCTTGCCTAAAAAAGTTTTAGGTGCTGAAATTAATGGTGAAGTGCAAGATGCTACGCGACCTATTACAAGTGATGCAACGCTTAAATTGTTGACTTGGAACGACACAGAAGGAAAATCTACATTTTGGCATTCTTCTGCACACTTAATGGCGGAAGCAATTGAATCACTATTTACAGGTGTAAAATTTGGCATTGGCCCACCGATAGAAAATGGTTTTTATTACGATATCGATACTGGCGACAAAACATTAAGCTTAGCTGATTTAGAAAAGATTGAGAAAAAAATGCTGGAATTGGCTGCTAAAAAAAACGAATACATTCGCAAAAGTGTAGCCAAGGCTGATGCCATTCAATATTTTACTGAAAAAGGTGATGAATACAAACTCGAGTTGCTAGAAGGCTTGGAAGATGGACAAATTACTTTTTATACGCAAGGCAATTTCACTGATTTATGTCGCGGACCACACATTCCCAATACCGGTCATATAAAAGCGATAAAGCTAATGAAACTGGCTGGTGCCTACTGGCGTGGCGACGAAAAACGCAAGCAATTGACTCGTATTTATGGCGTTACCTTTCCTAATCAACAAGAGTTAGATGATTATCTAAAAATGTTGGAAGAAGCAGAAAAACGCGACCATAGAAAATTAGGTCAGCAGTTAGAAATATATACTTTTGATGAAGAAGTTGGTCCAGGCTTGCCGCTATGGTTACCAAATGGCGGATTTTTAATTGAAAAAATTGAAGAGCTGGCCAAAAAAACGGAAGAAGAAGCTGGCTACTCGAGAGTGCGCACGCCACACATTGCCAAAGAAGCTTTGTATTTGAGAAGTGGACATCTTCCCTATTATTCTGAAAGCATGTTTCCGCCAATGGAATTGGATAATGTAAAATATTATCTAAAGGCGATGAACTGCCCGCACCATCACAAAATATTTGGCGCCATGCCTAAATCGTATAAAGACTTGCCGATACGATTAGCAGAGTATGGCACTTGTTATAGATATGAAGACTCAGGTAGTTTATTTGGCTTAATGCGAGTTCGTTCTTTGCAAATGAACGACGCACATATCTATTGCACCAAAGAGCAGTTTGAAGAAGAATTTAGAGCAGTAAATGCTATGTATTTGAAATATTTTAAAATATTCGGCATAGAGAAGTACAAAATGCGCTTAAGCAAGCATGAGCCTTCAAAATTAGGTCAAAAATATATCGACGAACCAGCGCTTTGGATAGAAACGGAAAATATGGTGCGCGATGTATTGATAAGTTCAAATATTCCATTTGATGAAGTGCCTGATGAGGCTGCATTTTATGGTCCAAAAATCGACATTCAAATTTATTCTGTCATAGGAAGAGAATTTACACTAGCAACCAATCAAGTGGACTTTGCACAAGGCAAACGATTCAATTTAAAATATATTAACAAAGACAATCAAGAAGAATTCCCAATTATCATACACAGAGCACCATTGAGCACACATGAACGTTTTATTGGTTTCTTGTTAGAACACTATGCTGGCAATTTCCCATTATGGTTGTCTCCTAAGCAAATTTCAATATTACCAATCAGCGATAAGTTTTTGGCGTATGCGGAAAGCGTTGCAGCAACTTTAAAAGCAAAAGGATTTAGAGTAAAATTAGATGAGCGTGCAGAAAAAATAGGCAAGAAAATTAGAGATGCTGAGATGATGAAAATACCTTACATGACCGTAATTGGTGAAAAGGAAGTAGAAAATCAGCAAATTTCTGTACGAAAACACGGAAAAGGTGACTTAGGTGCTTTTAGTATTGAAGACTTTGCCGTATTATTGCAAGACGAATTAAATAATTAAACAATAAAACAATGGATTAATGAGCATTTCTAACGAAATAATTCATAATTCATAATTCATAATTCATAATTTAAAAATTTGATACCTAGAAGACGACCATTTATTCCGAAGAAAAAAGAAACGGAACACAGATTAAACAGAGATATACGCGTACCAGAAGTGCGATTAGTTGGTGAAGAAATTGAGCCAGGCGTTTATCCGATTGAAGAAGCACTTCGCTTAGCAAAAGAACAAGAAGTTGATTTAGTAGAAATTTCTCCTAAAGCAGTGCCGCCCGTTTGCCGATTGGTGGACTACAATAAATTTTTGTACGACAAGAAGAAGAAAGAAAAAGAAATAAAGGCGAAACAGAAAAAAACAGAAGTTAAAGAAATTCGCTTTACGCCAAACACGGACGACCACGATTTAGACTTCAAACAGAAACATGCACAAAAGTTTTTGCAAGAAGGCTCAAAAGTGAAAATTTATGTTCAGTTCAAAGGACGTGCTATACAGTTTAAAGACAGAGGCGAATTAGTATTACTGCAATTTGCTGATTCATTAAAAGAATTTGGTGCGCTGGAAGCGATGCCAAATTTAGAAGGCAAAAAAATGATTGCTTATATTGCACCTAAGAAAAAAGGATAATTAATGAAATCTTATCGTATTTTTTTTATACTCACTTTCTTTATTTTTATTTCATACAACACTAAAGCGCAATTTGTTCCTGGCGCTCCTACATTTATCAAAACACCTTATGGTAATATTTCTATTCCAACTTATTATCATTTGCCTATTGCCTATTGGAATGTTGGAGATAAATCAACAGCCATCATCACAAAGGATTATTACTTGATAAAACTAAAGAATGATAGTACAGTAAAGGTATATGGCGAAATTGATTTATCTGATAGCATACATTCTGTTTTAATAAAAGACAAAAAAAAAGTAGTAAGAAAAATTTATCCCAGCGAAACAAAATATATTGCTGCATTAGGCGAAAAAAATGTACATGTAGCTGGAACTCCAACTGATTCGTGCTGGATTTTTAAACAATTAGACGATAGTGTTTCTCTATATAGTGTTGTTCCCAGAATAGGCACCGAATATTCTATCTTCTTTTCTAAACCAGGAAATTCTGCATTAATTGCATTAAATGAAGCCAATCTATTAACATTGGTGGGCACTGACGAAAAGCTAGTTGAAATGATTAAAAACAAAAGCTATATTAAAGCTGTCAAAAAATATAACGATAAGCTAAAAGCAAAAAAATAATCTTAGACACAATGTGTTCAAAAATTAGCGTATTTTTAAAAAAAAAGTGATTAGTTTTAAAAAAAAACCGAAGGAATATTCCTTCGGATTTTTTTATCGTTTTAATTTTTCCCAAGCTAGTAATGACCATAAGCCAACAATAGTATTATGTTGGATATACTTATTATACTCGAACTTTTGAAATGCTGATTTTGCTGACTTTTCGGTATATTCATTATCATCTTTTAATTGCCATGAGCCATCTTTTTCTTGCAATTTTATCAGCTGCAAAAGCAAACTTTCAAACGACTGCTTATAATATCCAGCAAACATCATGCTCATCAGTGCCTCAACTTTATACTCGTCTTGTATGCTTACAGCTGCATTGTTAATTATTTTTTCAGTAATTAATGTTGCATATTTATTTTCAATGTCATTGTCGAGTTGTTTAATGTTTAGCTTTTCTTTGACATATGCGATGGCAAAAAGTAAATGAGTTAACTGATACGCTTCTTTGTTTGTTATCGAATCTGTAGAATATCGATTATACAGTGTTTGTAGATTCGTATTAAATATTTCTAATTTAAAATAAGGACAATTACAATACAAGCTGTAAAACATTAAATTGTAAGGATTGTTATAGTTATTATCCAAACGAGATGACTCGATACATGTATCTGCTTTATAAAAAGGTGACACAATTTCTATCTCACTTCTATCTGTTGATGACAAATTCTGAATAAATGATTCTGCTTGTAAGTCTAAGCCTAAATTATAATACGAATTCAAGTAGCATAGAGTAACAAAATTATATTTCTCCAACTTTACTTTATCATTCATGAGATAATTAATTGCTTTTTTCTTCTTAGACAATATATCACTCTTTATGTCATTTGCATTTGTAGATAAATACATAAAACATACTAATAACAATAACAATTTGTACCTCATATTAAACAATGATTTGCTATTAATTTTTAACAATCTTGTAATTATACACATTATCAAACAACATAAAGTTTAAAATATACGTTGCAGAAGACAAACTCATTGTATTCAGTTTTACTGTATTTAATCCTTTGCTGATATCTACGCGTTGAATGGAAATCAATTGGCCTAAAATATCATAAACATTCATATTGATTTGTCTGTCTTCGGTAGATAAAATCAACACATTTAATTCTTCATTAACAGGATTTGGATAAACTGCCACCACATTATTGCTTTGCGTATTTTGTTGTATGTTAATAGAAATTACATTTGAATATTTATAGCTATCATCATTGTCGATAATTTTTAATCGATAATAGTTATTGCCTTCCAAAGGCGTTTCATCAAACAACTGATAGTTCAAAGTAGCATTGCTATTTCCAGCAGCTGGAACTTCACCTAAATAGAACCAAGTTGTACCATCAATACTTTTTTCCACTACGAATTTATTGGTATTAATTTCGGTAGATGTTACCCATTCAAGTTTATTTCTTTCACCAATATTTTGACCAGTAAAGGATACCAATTCTACTGGCAACACTTCGTAAGCATAAATAATTGGATGAACATAGAATGTAGAGAAAGTATCCACAATAAAAGACACTTCATAATCGCCACCATACAAAGTTGTGTAAGCTGCAAATGTAGGATTAGTCCAAGTAGCATTACCTCCTAAAGAAGGACCGCCAGGCAACATGATACCACCAGGAATATTGTTTTGTGTTTTCACATTATCTGGTCCGTTGAAAAACTGTCCGCCTCCACCAGGCCATTTTGATACATGTAAATCTGTTGCTGTATTAAAGGAATAACGTGTTGAATTGGCACCAGTTTTTAATTTATTATATTCATTTCCTGTAAAGTAAAAAGTTACTTTAGCATGTACATTTGGCACATCAGGATTTATAGACCAATAACGACCTAAATAAGGCATTGGCCCAGCAACAGGATTAATCGTATTTACCAATGGAACTGGTGATGTATTCGGCGTTGGAATGCGTAAACAAACTTCAGTATTTCCTAATGCTCCAGTAGAATATGGGCCACCAGTTAGGTCTTGAATTTTACAAATAATTCTGCCTAAATAATCATGGAAATAATAGGTATTTCCATTTTGAATAGAACAAGTATAACAACCTAAGGTATCCATACTTATAGAATTGAGTGAATCTGCAGGCATGACTATATTCAAATTTGTAAAATCAGAACAAGCACCATTGGTAACTGTCCAACGATAAGTTGTCGTATTAGTTCCTAACGGAATATTAGAGACATTTAAGGTTGTACTGCTTGTAGGAACTGCTGGTGTAGTAGTTGCAGTGCCTGACACATACGTCCACTGTCCTGTGCCAGCTGCTGGTGTTGTAGCAGCTAAAATTGCAGTTCCAGGATTAGTACAAGAGGCAATATTAACAATAGCAGCAATGGCTTGTACTGTATCATCAACAATCCATTTTAATGTATCAGTTGAAAATGCTGTATCACAGTCAATAGTACCTTTACATTCATATGCATTAACAAGCATTGTTGTACCAATTACTTTAGTTATTGTTGGAAGAGTAGATGACCATGCTGTCCAAGTTACGCCACCATCTGTTGTATATCGGTATATCGTATTACATGAAGCACCAACGCCTCCACTACTAGGCGAAGCACCTGTTGGCGCTGTCGCTGTTAAACTTGAAGCATTGGAAATACAAATATTGCTTACGTTAGGATTTTTCGTCCATGTCGTATGTGGTGTTACCGCTGGATACACTACAAATTCTGCATAGGAATAGATAGACCAGCCACAACATTTATCTTTTGTTCTAAACCTCACGATATAAGTAATAGAATCTGATGTTGCATTATTAAAAGCAATAGGTGTTGGTGCTGCACCCGATACAGTTGTCCAAGTAAATGGACCTGGAATCAATGTAGTATTGATTTTGTATTGTCTATAACTCCATTCAAAGTCAGCATCTGTTCCACTTGCATTCGTAAAATTATTTGAAGCAATTAATTTGAAAGTATCTTTTTCTCCAGAGCATATTGCATGCGGTACAACTTTTATTTGCGGAACGTTTCTTGCTTGATCTACGAAGATGACATCACTATAATATTGAGGACCAACTACAGATATATCTTTTGCATCATTTCCTGAAATTACTGTTGTATAATAAATATCTGGTGCATTCGATGCCATTGTAAATGAGCTTGTAGTAGCATCTACATCATTGACAATTGCACCTCCAGAACCAAGATTTAGCCAATTTGCGCCGGTAGTTTTACTTATTGGTATGATAGAATTCGTACACCCTTTATTGTATTTTACAGTAGTAGTACCTGTTATTAACCCATTATTACTTGAATTAACGACAGCACTACCTTGTGCATTACTAGCAATTGATAAACCATTAGCGCCAGGCTGACCGTTACCACCTTTACCACCATTGCCTCCTCTACCGCCTTGGCCACCAGCACCAACCTCACAATTACCGCATGTTCTGCCAGTTGGACAGCCTGAAGTACCATCAACACCGCCACTTAATACATTAGCACCTGTTAATGAAGTATTATTACCATTACCGCCACAACCGCCAGTACCACCGTTGCCACCACTGCCACCAGTTCCTAATGAACCGCCAGCTCTAACGGCACCAGCTGTAAGCGTAACATTAATTAAAGAACCCGTACCTGCACCATAAGCATATAGTGCAAATGAGGAGCCACTACCCCAACCGCCAGTACCTAAAGTACCACCTTGGCCACCGCCGCCACCGCCGCCGCCGCCGCTGCCACCACCATCATAGAGTGCACAGCAACCGCCTTGACCAGCACCGCCACCGCCACCTTCGCCGCCGCCGCCGCCAGTACCATCGGCGCTACCATTTGCTGATTGTGCATTTGGTAACCAGTAATGGCTATAGGTTGTAGATGTTGCTGGCGGCGTTGCGGAAGCATTACCACCAGGTGTGCCAATAGCACCATTAGCCCCTTTCCTGCCATCTCTATCACAATCTTGGGCACAGCCTGTACAACCAAAAACTCCACAACATCCTTGTCCGTTGTTGCCTCCTGCTCCATTGGCAGTGCCTGCAGCGTTGCCACCACCACTAACACCACCATTGCCTCCTGCGCCACCTGTATTTCTTTCGGAGCCACCAGAGCCACCAGCACCGCCGCCGCCGCCATTTCTAGAGCCAGAACCTGCTGCACCAGTACCACCTGTTTGCCCTACATTACAACATGAATTATCGACATTGGCGCCTGCTCCGACACCATTAGCTCCTGAATAGCCGGCACCATTGCCACCTGCACCACCATCACCCACATTGTCTTGATTATCGCATGCACCACCAGCACCATTACTGCCATTACTACCATTGGCACCTGGTGAGCCATTTGTGCCATTTACACCTGCTGAGCCTTGGCCAGCATTCATAGTACATCGTTCAATTTTATAAGTATTACAAGATCTAAAATAGAAACCATATACGGATCTACCTCTATTGCCTGTTGTTCCTGATGCCAAAGTCCCTGAAGTTGCATTCATCACGTTAAAATCTAAATCATACATTTGGAATCCAGTTCGACCAACAGCTTCAACACCTTTATAAACACCTACTTGTGTACCAGAAGCACCGTCATAAGCCAATGTTTCTACGGTAGGCGTAAGATTTACTATTGTAGCTAATGATGAGCTTTTTTCCCAATCGCTACCAGAGATTTGATAATCACCATCAAGGATAATATCATTTCCTGGTATAATTAGCTTTGCACTGGCATACGTTCCATTTAGTATTTTTATATGTTTTCTGCCAGTAGAATTTGCGGAATTTAATGCCGCTTGAATAGTTGCCATTGGTGCGCTTATACTTCCACTGTTAGCATCATTACCACCAGATGCAGGCGGTGCAACATGTATAATATCGCAAGTGCTAGTTGCTACATTAAATTGACAAGTTTTTGTTGCTGATAAGTTAGAACCACAACCAGTTGTTGTCATTGTAATGGTATAAGTGCCTACAGCTGCATTTGCCGGAACGGACACAGTTGCAGTAGTTGCAGTAGAAGAGCCATTTGCACCTGGTGAGGTAAGTATTGTAGGACAATTGGCACCTGGACAACCAGGCCCACTAATAGACCATGTGTAGCTTGTTGCATTGGCAACACCGGTAAGCGTAGGTACTTGGTCAACTGTAAAAACTAAAGACGAATAGCCTTGCGTTACAGTAGTACCACATACAGTACTTACAATTGGCGGAGCATATCCAAAATAGGTCACTCTTTTACAATTAGATATTGCTGTAGCATATCTTGGACCAGTATTTCCAGTGCTTCCAGTTCCATTTCTATTGAATGCTACTAACCTATAAATTCTTGTTCCTGGCGTTTGTGGTGCAGTAAATGTTTTACATGTTTCACCGGGACTATCTGTCCAATTAGCAGAAGCAGGACAAGTCGGTGGTGTACCACCGCTCACATCTGCCACTTGCCACTGATAATACGTAGCATTAGTGGTAGTAGCTGTAAATGTAAGTGCTGGTGAGCCAATGCATAAGGTATTATCATCAGGTTGATTAATAGATGAAATTACTGGATTTGCGATTGTCCATTTATATTTAAATCTCAACATCCAGCTTCTATATTGTGAAGTTGATAAGTTTACAGGAATATCGATATAATTATCAGTGTTTGGTGGACTATTTCTCCAATTTATTGTTTTACCTATATTCGGCACTGTAGCATAATCAAATTTACCAGAACCATTAGGCGGAATAGTTGTAGAATGTGCATCATCACTATTGATACAATACCAAGCAGGCATACCATCAGTACCTTCATAATTATCATCAGTACCACAAGAAAGACCAAGGCCTAAAATTGATAAATAAAATCCATCTTCTTCCCACATATCCCAAGCGATATTCATTGACTCCATATTTGTAGCGCCAGCACCATAGTTCCATGTTTTATTCCAATACGAAGTACTTGTATTCCATTGTGGTTTATTTTGTGATATCTTAATGGAAGAACCATTTGCAGTAGAAAAAGGAACAAATGCAGGCGTGATATTATCTGTTGCTTGCAATTTAATTCTTATATCTTCTGCACCAGCAACTCCGGTGCCACAGCCAAATCCACCGTCCCAATCAGAATCTAAAAAAGCACCTACTAAATCCAAACTTAAGGTAATCGGTCCATCAGCATATTTTGGAGTAGGGCAAGTAGGCAATAATGGATCAATCCAATCCCAACGATATGAAAAAACGACAGTATATGCGTGTTCGTCTTCAGGGTTGACAATAATAGGTTGTGAATAATTAACTATACCAGGTTCTCCACCTCTAAAATTTACGCCTGTCCAAGAACTGGTACCTTGATATTCATCAGATTGAGCACATACAGTACCAATCAAAGGAAGATTTACACAACAGCATTTATCGTAAAGGGCTCTGTTACCTTGATTACAAGACAGTAATGTACCATCACAATCGTCTTCATAGGCTTGTCCTATGATTACATCGAATGCGAAAGGTGCTTCCGTAGAAGTATAATTAACATCTAACAATTTATAACCGCCGCCAGCGGCATCGTATCCGCCAAAAGGAAAACCACTAGCTGTAAATGCGCCTCCGCCAGAAGCATTCCAATAACGATTATTATCACCATCAAAGGTGATCATATTTCCAGATGGAGAAGTGATGTAATTGCCTCCACTTCCTAAGACTCTGGCTTGAATATTTTTTATTACATATTCTTGATTGCCGATTTCGCCGCAGTTAGCGTTTGACCATACTTTATGCACCCATACTTTTAGCGAAATTCTTC